>CAYXGO010000098.1:0-6415 GCA_964464575.1 uncultured Pseudomonas sp.
CATCCACGTCACCATAAATTGAGATCCAAATCACGTTACGCTGCGGGCGCGAGCGATAAATATTTGGGCTTTCAATTTGATTGGGGAAGTTAGGGATGGCATCGACCATCATTTTGACTTCATCCATGACAATCTGCGGGTCATAGGACGTTTCAACTTCGACACTCACCGATGCCATGCCTTCGCGAGCGGTTGAACGAATACGTTCGATACCGTCGATATCCTCAATAGCATCTTCGATCAACACCAACACACCTTGTTCAACTTCTTGCGGTGCAGCACCGGGAAACGGCACTTGGATGCTAATGATGTTCAGCTCAATTTCAGGAAACATTTCTTTTTGGACTCTACTCAGCCCAAATAAGCCGCCAACAATAATCAGCGCCATCAACAAGTTGGCAGCGACGGGGTTTCTCGCCCACCAGGCAATCAAACCGGTTTGTGGAGTTGTTGCATCACTCATACGTGGACTTCCTCGTTAATCCGGTTTTACCGCGGTGTCATCATCTTGTTTGGCGCCGGCACGCTCTTGTGGTAACGGTAATGGGTCACCCGGTAAGCGCACTTTCATACTCGGTAAGGCATTGGCTAACTGCGTCAATACCACCTTGTCACCGCTATTCAGACCGCTTGAAACATAAACTTGGTTTGCTTCAGCACGCACCACGTCAACGGCTTGTAATTGCAAACGTCGATCGCCATCAACCGTCCAGACTTTATTATCTTGGTTCACAGCGTAACGTGGTATGCGGTACAAGTTCTGTGCTGATTTACCAGCAATGCTCAATTGCACAAAGCGGCCAAAGCGCAATGGCTGTTCATGCACATCACCGCTACGGTTATAGGGGTCAGCTACCTCAACCACTCCATACACCACACGACTATTCATATCCAACACGCCTTCAGTACGAACCAAACGGCCGTACCAGGTCACTGGCTGACCCGAAACTTCTGAGGTGAGTTGTACTTGAGGGGCCATTGATGGGTCATCGCCAGGTTCTGGCAAATTCATAAAGGCTAAATCACGATCACTCAACGGCACTCGAATTTCAGCGGTTTCGGTGCTCATGATACGAGCAACTTGGCTATTGATGCCGACGAATTGACCAATATCGACATTCTTGCTTTGCAGTAAGCCATCGTATGGCGCACGAATCACCGTCCGCTCAAGGTCACGCTCAGCTTTGGCCACTGCGGCTTCAGCCGATTGCACGCCGGCCACGGCGCTAGCTACTTGCGGTTCGCGAATACCGAGCGCTGGAATTTCACCCATCTGCAGTGATTCCCACTCATCCCGAGCAACCTTAGCGAGCGCACTTTCTTGCGCTAATTGTGCTTTCGCTTGCGCGAGGTTTGCTTTAGCGGTTTTTAAGGCTACTTCATAATCAGCCGGGTCAATTTTGACCAGCACTTCACCGGCTTTAAAAAAGCCGCCGGCGACAAAATTTGGCGATAATTCGATGACTTTGCCACTCACCTGCGACATCATCATAGTAGCGTGTTTGGCTTCAACGTTGCCTTGACCAGCCACTAAGAAGTTAACGTCTTCAGCCTGCACTTCAATCACATCAACCAACACCGGGGGACGCTCAGTTTGCCGTTGGGGTGGTTGTGGACGCATGATCGACAACAATGCTAATAGGCCAACCGCAACAATGATAATTGCCGGCGGCACTAGTTTACGTTTCTGAAAAGCCATGGGGTTATGTTCCGTTATAACTTAGACGTATATAGTATGAAGGACTATTGACTCAGCGAACAGCACCGATGTGTTGCGATTTGTTTCAGCTAGCCATTAAGCAGATAGGCCTCTGCCGCCTCAATGGCGTGAGGGCGGCCGGCGAGCACTAATACATCATCGCAGCGCAAGCAAAAATCACCGGTGACGGTGGTGGTTTCTTGGTCATCACGGCGCACCGCCCGTACCGACACACCTAATTCATCCAGTTTCAGTTGTGCCAGAGTTTTATCAATCGCATAGGCATCACATTGCAGCGGTACTGCATGCAAAAACATCAGTGTGGTTGCCGTCTCGGCGGTTAATAAAGTGGTTTCACCCGGATAAAAACCATGCATATCGCCATAATGCGAGCGCCGGGCTTGGTCGAGCCGGCTTAAAATCTTACGAATCGGCACGCCGGATCGCGATAATACCTGTGATACCAGCATTAAACTGGCCTCTAAGGTATCCGGTACCACTTGCGTAGCGCCAGCATCAACCAACTGTTGTAAGTGTTTATCATCGCGACTACGGACGATGATTTCGGCATGATCGTTCAACTGGCGCAGTTGCTTGACGATGGCGATAGCGCGCTCATCCTCAGCAAAACTAATAATCATCAACTCGGCTTGGTCGGCATGCACAGCTTTTAACAAATCCACCCGTTCAGCGCTTCCATAGAATACATTGGCGCCGCCGGTAATAGCCTCTTGCACGCGCCGTGCATCGTGATCAATGGCAAGATGGTCGATATTTTCACTGGCGAGAAAGCGACTGATGGTCTGACCGACCCGACCATAACCAAAAATCAGCACCGGACTTTGGTGATCAGGTTGAGTTGGTAGCTCCGCCGTATGATCGGTTGTTGCCTGCTGCTCATGACGCAACAGCCACGTCATCCAACTATTTGCGCGCTGAATAATCAGTGGCGTTAAAGCCATGCCGAATACCCCAATACCAACGATAAGCGCTGCCACTTCGGAGCCAACTAACTGATAACTCGATGCCAGCGCTATCAACACAAAACCAAATTCACCAAGTTGGAATAACATCAAACCAGCGCTCAAACTATCCGCTGACCGCTCTCCCATGAATCGCGCTAGGGCAAATACAATCAGCCATTTCAATAAGCCAATAACCACCACCGCTAAGATGATCCAATGCAAGTTGCTGCTAAATATCGCCCAATTCAGCTGCATGCCTACGGTGATAAAAAATAGCCCCATCAAAATATCGCGAAACGGCCGGATATCCGCCTCAAGCTGATGCTTATATTTCGATTCGCCTAACATCATACCTGCTAAAAACGCGCCCAATGCCATGGACAAGCCAAACATATGAGTAAGACCACCGGCCACCAAGGCCACCAGCAAAGTGGCAAGAACAAACAATTCATCGGTGCGCTGGCGAGCAATTTCACGAAAAATATGCGGTAGTATCCACTTACCCGCTGCCATCAGCGCCACCACCACAATTAAGCCTTTAAATAATGCCTCAGCGACGGTCAACCATATGCCTTGGGCATCGCCACTACTACTGGCGAGCAATGGAATAATAATGAGCATCGGTACTACGGCAATATCCTGAAACAATAAGATGGCAACGGTCATTTGCCCCTTACGCGAAGTCAACTGCGCCGTTTCACCCAATTGTTTGATCACCACCGCAGTAGACGATAAAGCGATAAGTGCGCCAACAATAAATGCCGCTGACCAATCGTTGAGGAACAGGTAACTGATAAGGGTAAATAACAGCGTTGATAATACGACTTGCCCTGCCCCGAGACCGAACACTAGTCGGCGCATGGCTATCATTTTTGCCAGCGAGAACTCCAGACCAAGCGAGAACAGCAGCAGTACAATACCCAATTCGGCAACAAACTCGTAGTCATGCGGTGAGGTGATCCAACCGGATACATCGGGGCCAGCAATAACGCCAGCGGTGAGATAGGCCAAAATGGCAGGTAACTTGAGTGCTCTGAACGCCCATACCAACATCACCGCTACGCCGAGCAGTAATAGCATGTCGATAAAATATCCGTTCATTGCCTAGTCCTTAATCTAGCTGACACTTGCGTTGATCACTTACGCTGTAGGTACAAACCCAAGCAGATCAGTGATAAGCCAATCAATGTTGTTAGTTGAATAGCTTCTCCGAGAATAGCATAAATCAAAATTAAACTAAGAAATGGACTTAAGAATATCAGCATACTAATTTGACTAGTTTTTTCTGCTTGGCGCATGGCTAATAACCACAACAAAAAGGTCAACCCCATTTCAAACACACCGACATAGATACCGGCAGTTAAACCGCGCCAATCCAATTGCCATGGTGATGGCGATACCATTTCGGCGCCCAACAACCACACACTGCCCCACAAAAAGCACCAAAATAAGGCCGGTACCGGCGGGTCGGTGTTACGAATATTAATCAGCCAATAACTCGCCCACAACAAGGTGCTCGCCAGCGCAATACTAATACCCAGCCAGTTGGTTTGACTGAAGTCCCACTGCCCACCGGTGGCTATCAAAAACACCCCAGCATAGGCCACCAACATAGCGCCCAGTTCACGTTTAGTCAGAGCTTGCTTTAAGATTGGCACGGCTAACAGCGACATGGTGATCGCCCAGGTATAATTAATCGCTTGAGCTTGCTGCGCCGGTAACTGGTTGTAGGCAATAAACAGTACCCAGTAGTAAGCGAACGGATTCAGTAGACCTAACAAGGCATAGAACCTGCCACGCGAGCGACCTAAGGTTAGCGTGTTTCGCCACTGCCCCTGCCAACTAATAAAGCCAGCAAAAATCACCACACTGGTCAGCGCCGCAATCAGCACCAGCTGACGCGGAGTGAGAAATTGCAAGGCGATTTTGAACGCCGTGGCGACAGTCGCCCACAGCAGTACCGCAGACAATCCGAGAACTATCGCCTTGCGTTGATTGGGTACGCTCATAACACCTCAATTGTGAGATAAAGTCAGCCAGCGGTCTTTGCCACGGGTAATGGTGTACCAGCGACAGCTGTAAACCGGCTTGGCATCGTTGCTGGTATGCAGGAATTGCTGGCGGAGTTGTTCTAATTGCGCGTAGCTCGGCATCGGCACGTGGCACTGCTGCAACCAAAAGCGCAGTGCCGCGCGCTGTCGCGCTTGCGACCAAGTAGCAATGGTATTGGCATAGAGCTGCTGTTGGTGGTTGATATGCGGCTGCACTAGTTCCGCTAATAATTCGTCGAGTAAGGCATTGTGCTCAGCACATAATGCGGTGCTGCGCAGCACCGAATCGCCAAAATGCGGCCAGCGCTGCTCCAATAAAGGCACCACCTGATGACGCAAAAAGTTGCGCTCAATGTCGGTGTCAAAATTAGTATCATCCTCAATCCAAAACAATTTCCGTTGCTCAGCGTAAGCGTAGATACTGGCCTTACTGACCGCCAGCAGCGGTCGCAGCCAGCGCAGCTGCTGCCACTGTTGCTGGCGGGCCATAGCCGCCAAGCCTTTGGGGCCGGCACCACGCTTTAATTGCAATAACAGCGTCTCAATTTGATCATTACGATGATGGCCCAACAAGCAGCTAGCGCCGTTGCTGTCACTCTGCTGTTGAACTAATTCGCACAGCCGTTGGTAACGGGCATCGCGCCCCGCTGCCTCTTTGCTACCCCGCGCGCCCAAGTCAATCGCTAACACTTCGTGTAGCAATGGCATGGCGCGCCGCTGACAGTCGGCAACTAAGCCCTGTGCCCATTGCCCCGAATTGGCATGAAACTGATGGTCTAAATGAATAGCTAAATAGCGGTAGTGCGGATGCTGTTGACGATAACGGTCAAGCAGGTCGAGGATACTTTGCGAATCGGCGCCACCCCCTAAACAGGCCACCCAAAGGTGACCCTGCGGCGCTTGCAAGGCATCAAGTTGTTGAGCAAACGCCGGGTAGAGGTCGGTCATTGGCTGCGCGCTAGCAGTAACCAAAGGTCATGAGTTTGGCATAGCGGCGGTCGAGTAAATTGGCTGAGTCGAGTGCTTCTAGTTCACTCAAATCGGTCAAAATACGGTCTTTCAAGCGCGCGGCCATAGCTACGTGGTCGCGGTGAGCGCCACCAATGGGCTCGGCAACAATGGTATCGATGAGCTTAAGCGCTTTACTTTTATCCGCGGTTACACCCATGGCTTCAGCCGCTAACTCGGCTTTGCTGGCACTTTTCCATAGAATCGATGCACAGCCTTCAGGCGAAATCACCGAGTAGGTTGAGTACTGCAACATGTTTACGCGGTCACCTACACCAATAGCTAAGGCGCCACCAGAGCCACCCTCACCGATAACGGTACAGATAATTGGGGTTTTTAACCGCGCCATCACCTTTAGATTGCGTGCGATAGCTTCTGATTGCCCGCGCTCTTCAGCACCAATACCCGGATACGCACCGGGCGTATCAATAAAAGTAATAATTGGCATCTTAAAGCGCTCAGCCATTTCCATCAGCCGCAGGGCTTTACGGTAGCCTTCAGGTTTTGGCATACCAAAGTTACGGCGGATTTTTTCTTTGGTTTCACGGCCCTTTTGATGCCCAATAACCATGACTGGGCGACCATCAAGACGTGCGGTACCACCGACTATCGCGCGATCGTTGGCAAACGTGCGATCACCAGCTAATTCATCAAAATCGGTGAACATATGTTCAATGTAGTCAAGCGTGTAA
>CAYXGO010000099.1:0-2930 GCA_964464575.1 uncultured Pseudomonas sp.
TCACATAACCCCAGCTGGCGATTCCCAGCCAACCCGTCAGACCCAGCCATTTCAGGGGGTATATCTGCGGGTTAAGCAACGGCAGCAAAGCAATTAAGCCAATGGCTAATACTGCAGTACGCTGATAGATGCAGCGCACGCAGGGTTGCAAATCCATCGCATATTGAAAGTACATGGCGGCGCCAATCAGAGCAAAGCTCGAAAGCGCTAACAGTGCCCAAGGCCAACGCTGGGTGGGTAACTGCGCAAAGCGTGAAAGCCATGAGTGAGACTGTGTCATGGAATGTTCCTGATAAGCTATTATTGCGGCAAACATTACCCCAGCTTCGACAAAAAGTCGACGGGGTTGGCCGGACCATGTGATGATTAACTTGTCCGACCATTACAAAGACTGATAAAATCGCCAGCTAGACTATGATGTTCAACCTATATAGGTACAGATTATTCAAACCACAGGCCATTTCATGTTAATCAAGGCACAGAGTCCAGCAGGCTTTGCTGAAGAATACATTGTAAAATCAATCTGGAACGGTCATTTTGCGCCGGGCACGATTTTGCCTGCTGAGCGCGAGTTATCCGAGCTGATTGGCGTGACCCGTACCACCTTGCGCGAAGTTTTGCAGCGCTTGGCCCGCGATGGCTGGTTGACTATTCAGCATGGTAAGCCAACACGAGTGAATAATTTCTGGGAAACCTCGGGTTTAAATATTTTGGAAACCTTGGCCCAACTCGACGAAGACGGCATGCCACTGTTAGTCGATCAATTGCTGTCAGCACGGACCAATATCAGTGCTATTTATATTCGCGGTGCGGTGCGCAATGCGCCGGAGAAAGTCCGCGAATTGCTATTACAAGCCAACGATCTTGCTGATACCGCAGAAGCCTTCAGCCAATATGATTACCGTTTGAACCACGACTTAGCCTTTGCTTCGGGTAACCCGATCTATGTACTGGTATTGAATGGCTTCAAAGGCTTGTATTCTCGCATTGGTAACTTCTATTTCTCCAACCCAGAAGCGCGTCAATTAGCGCGCAAATATTACGCTGACTTACTGGCTAAAGCCGAGCAGGGTGAGAAGAACGACGCTGCATTATTAGTCCGCCAATACGGCTACGAATCAGGCAAAATATGGCAAAGCATGCGGGCTGATATTCCGACTGATCTGATTGGTTAACTCTCTTTGTGTTATAAAAAAGGCGGCCTATGGGCCGCCTTTTTTGTTGCGCTGTGCAGATTACGCGAAGTTTTCGTTCACGAAGTCCCAGTTGACCAGATTCCAGAACGCATTCATGTAGGTTGGACGCGCGTTGCGGTAGTCAACGTAGTAGGCGTGTTCCCATACGTCTACAGTCAGCAGCGCTTTGATGCTGCTGTCAGTTAGAGTTGAGCCAGCATTGCTGGTGTTGACGATGTCTACACCGCCGTCAGCAGTTTTGACTAACCAGGTCCAGCCTGAGCCGAAGTTGTTCAGGGCATTGGCGGTGAACTCTTCTTTGAACTTGTCAAAAGAACCCCATTTAGCATTAATCGCATCGGCAACTTTACCGGTTGCTGCGCCGCCACCATTTGGGCTCAAGCAATGCCAGTAGAAGGTGTGGTTCCAGACTTGTGCTGAGTTGTTGAAAATACCACCTTTTGAGCTTTTAACGATATCTTCCAGCGACTTGCCCTCAAACTCGGTACCTTTGATACCGTCGTTCAGTTTAGTCACGTAGGTTTGGTGATGCTTACCGTAGTGGTAGTCAATGGTTTCAGCAGAAATATGTGGCTCGAGTGCGTCTTTCGCATACGGTAGAGCAGGTAATTCGAATGCCATGTGGACTCTCCATTGTTAGTCATGAATGATTTGTTTCGGTCGTAGTAGTTTAGCATTGAATACGACCGATGCAGTCTCTATATACCTACATAGTGGCAAATTAGTTTATTTCAAGGGCAAGGCAAATTTGTTTTGTGGTAGACTACGCGCCGATCGTTGACCATCAACTAGAGGTGATCATGGAAACTATTGAAAAAATTAAGCAGCAAATCGCCGAACACCCCATTTTGCTTTACATGAAAGGTTCGCCAAAGCTACCCAGCTGTGGTTTTTCATCGCAAGCGTCGCAAGTACTTATGGCCTGTGGCCAGCCGTTCGCGTATGTGGATATCTTACAGAACCCAGATATTCGTGCCGAGTTGCCGAAATATGCGGATTGGCCCACCTTCCCACAACTGTGGATTGAAGGTGAACTAGTAGGCGGCTGCGACATTATCATGGAAATGTATCAGCAAGGTGAGTTGCAGCAAATCATTAGCGATGTTGCTGCGCGTCACCCAGCGCCGAGCGAATAAGCTTAGCTCTTCGCGTTGTTTGCGACGTTCTGATCCGGCCTGATGAAGTAATACAAAATCAGGCTGGTGATGGCGCCTAGGGTATCCATCAGCATATCTTTTTGTGCATCCCACTGATCGCCCTGCGAGCCTAAGAACTCAATACCAGCGTCGCCACCATAATACTGTGCGAACCACCATTCAATAATTTCATAGCCCGCCGCCACACTCATAATCATAAATAGGCCGAAGAACAGCGCGGTTTTGAAGGTTGCCAGCTGCTTACGTAGCAAAAATTCCACCGCCGGGTAGGCATAAAAACCAATCACAAAATGGGCGATACGGTCGTAATGATTGCGACCCTCTAGGCCCGTAAGTTCGCCGAACCAATCAAAGGGTACTTCAGCAAAGGTGTAGTGAGCGCCAATGGTATGCATGATCAGCCAGCCCGCCATCAGGGTGTAAGCTATGTTGCTAAACTGGAAGCGCTGATAGGTCACAACGATGATAAGGAACACCACAATGACCGGAATCATCTCGGCAATCCATACATCCATCATGGCGGGATTGATGACCGACCACACCATCAGCGCTACGATGGCTAGCGCTAAGGCATATG
>CAYXGO010000099.1:2940-6415 GCA_964464575.1 uncultured Pseudomonas sp.
TTATTGGTCGAGCTCGGATTCTTAGAGGTCGTTGTCATCGCTGGCATCCTTATTGTTATTGTTGTCTGGACTGAGATGGTCATTTAGCGGCCAGCCACCGAGTTGCTGGTAGCGGTTCACCATAAAGCAAAACAGTTCGGCGGTGCGCTCGGTATCGTATAGCGCAGAATGGGCCTGCTGTCCATCAAAGGCAATGCCAGCTGCTTGGCAGGCTTTTGCTAGCACCGTTTGACCTAGGGTCAGTGCTGATAGCGCAGCAGTATCAAAGGTCACAAAAGGATGGAACGGGTTGCGTTTAATCGCTGAACGTTCAGCTGCTGCCATCATAAAGCTGTGGTCAAAGGTGGCATTGTGCCCGACTAGCACACAGCGCTGGCAATCCACGTCTTTTTGCGATTTGCGGATCAGTTTGAAGATTTCTTTGAGTGCCTCGCTTTCTGGCACGGCACCACGTAGCGGCTGGTAGGGGTCGATGCCATTGAAATCTAGTGCCGCTTGTTCAAGGTTGGCGCCCGCAAACGGCTCGACATGAAAGTGAATGGTCTGGTCCAACTGTAATAAACCCTGCTGGTCAAAGCGCAGGGTGACTGCAGCGATTTCCAGCAGGGCGTCGGTACGGGCATTAAAGCCTGCAGTTTCGACGTCGACCACCACCGGTAGGTAGCCTCGAAAACGTTGTTTCATCATTTGCGTTCAATCAACTCAATGGCGTAACCATCCGGGTCGCGCACGAAGGCAATCACGGTGTTGCCACCTTTGACTGGGCCCGGCTCACGATACACCTCACCGCCAGCGGCTTTGATGCGGTCGCAGGTGGCATAAATATCTTCCACGCCAATGGCGATGTGGCCATAGGCGCCACCCATCTCATATTTATCAACGCCCCAATTATAGGTCAATTCCAACACCGTGTGGTTGGCTTCGTCGCCGTAACCGACAAACGCAAGGGTGTATTTGTAGGCTTCGTTCTCGCTTTGGCGCAGCAGTTGCATACCCATGACATTGGTATAGAAAGCGATAGAACGGTCCAAATTACCGACTCGTAACATGGTGTGTAACATGCGCATAGCGTACTCCTTAGTCTGATGTTTTTTCTTTAAACTCGCACAAATCTTCAATCAGGCAGCTACCACAACGCGGCTTGCGGGCAATGCAGGTGTAGCGGCCGTGTAGAATTAACCAGTGGTGTAGGTTGAACATGAACTCGGATTTATTCGGGGTAAGTTTAATGATGTTGCGCTCGGTTTCCTCAACGGTTTTGCCTTTAGCGTAGCCGGTGCGGTTGGCGACGCGCTGAATGTGCGTGTCCACGGCAATAAAATACTTACCTTCATTATCCTTGAGCCAGCCGAAGGCGGTATTAAGCACCACGTTGGCGGTTTTGCGGCCCACTCCTGGCAGGGCTTCCAGAGCTTCACGGTTTTCAGGTACCTCGCCACCGTATTGCTGCACCAAGATGGTGCAGGTTTTGATGATGTTTTCTGCTTTGGCGTTAAACAGGCCAATGGTTTTGATGTAATGGCGCACACCTTCTAAGCCGAGATCGAGCATGGCTTGCGGGGTATTGGCAACAGCATAGAGTTTACGCGTAGCTTTGTTCACGCCGATGTCGGTGGCTTGCGCCGACAGTAACACCGCAATCAACAGTTCAAAGCTAGAATTGAACTCCAGCTCGGTGGTAGGGTTTGGATTGTTAGCCCGCAAGCGGGTTAACATCTCAATGCGTTTTTGTTTGTTCATAGCGTTTAATGCTAGCCGTTATTGCGACGTGACGCGGGCGCGGGTGACTTCTTTCACCGGTTTAGCGACACGCTCGGCACGATACTGGTCAATGGCATTTTTCAGGGCAATGATAAAGCCCATAGCGATAAAAGCTCCCGGCGGCAAAATCGCCAGCAGCAACGGAAAATCAAACTGTACCACTTCAACGCGCAGCGCAGTAGCCCAATCACCGAGTAATAATTCCGCACCGTCAAACAGTGTGCCGTTGCCGATGATTTCCCGAATACCACCTAGAAGTACCAGCACCAGAGTAAAGCCCACGCCCATAATAAAACCGTCGAACAGGGCTTTTTGCCACGGGTTTTTCGAGGCATAGGCCTCGGCGCGGCCAATGATCACGCAGTTGGTGACAATCAACGGAATAAAGATGCCAAGCGCTTGGTAGAGGCCATATACATAGGCGTTCATGCTCAGTTGCACCAGCGTGACAAAGGTGGCGATAACCATCACGAACACCGGGATGCGAATTTCTTTCGGCACCCATTGGCGCACTAAGCTGACGGTGAGGTTGGAGCCCATCAGCACTAGCAGGGTGGCGAAGCCAAGGCCCAAGGCGTTGGTAACGGTGGCAGTAACCGCCAGCAGTGGGCATAGGCCGAGTAGTTGCACCAGTGCCGGGTTATTTTTCCATAACCCTTGGCGCGTGAGTTCTTTATATTCGTTCACGATGATGCTCCTGGGCCGCAGTTGGCTGGGGCTTTGAACCAGCTGCTGCCATGCTGCTGATAGAGCAGATTAGCTTGTTTGACCGCTTGCACCACCGCGCGCGGGGTGATGGTGGCGCCGGTGAAGGCGTCGAATTGGCCACTATCGCGTTTGACCGCCCAGCGCTTATCGTCTGGGCCGTTCACGCGGAGGCCGTTGAAGCTTAAGATCCAGTCGTCTTTACGTAATTCAATTTTGTCGCCGAGGCCAGGAGTTTCTTTATGCTCCAGTACCCGTACGCCGGCCACCGTGCCATTTACGTTGAAGGCGACTAATAACTTGATGGCACCGCTGTAGCCGTTCGGGGCGGTAACTTCGAGCGCTAGCGCCTGAGGGATGTTTGTCGGTTCATCGTTAAGTGCCTGCCCCTTAGCATTAAGTGCCTGCCCCTTAAGGGTGGCGCGGTAGACTTTCTGCTGGGCGCCACCGAGCTCTGGGTGACTGACGAGGGTGCAGCTGGCGACTAAGTCGTTGTCGTGCATAGCGGCCGGCAGTAATTGGTTGAGCACGCTCAGTAGCTCTTGCTGTTGTTGGGCGGCAATGCGTGGTGCTGTGAGTTTGGCGGTACCGACCACCAGCACCGTGGCAGCAATGGCGAAGGCCGCTAAAATCAGACCATTGCGACTCATACTTTGGAAAATCGGGTGGTTTCTCATAGCTTGCCTCCGTGGCCGTAGGCAATCGGCTGAGTGTATTTGTCGATCACTGGCACCACCATATTAGCTAATAGTACGGCAAAGGCTACGGCGTCGGGATAGCCGCCCCAGGTACGAATAATGAACACCAGTAGGCCAATCAGTAGGCCGAAATATAAGCGGCCACGGTTGGAAGTGGCGGCGGTCACTGGGTCGGTGGCGATAAAGAAAGCGCCGAGCATGGTGGCACCACTAAGGGCATGTAGCAGTGGACCGACACTTTGATCGGGATAGAACCAGCTCATCAACAGCGCTGGTATTAATAAGCCCAGCAACATGCCGCCGGGAATATG
>CAYXGO010000100.1:0-6410 GCA_964464575.1 uncultured Pseudomonas sp.
AACGACTCATCGATTGCACTGACCAGTGGCGCGATGACGCTGACCTTGCCTGCTGGTGTAAATTACGTCAGTTGTAGCGGCGGTGTAACCTGCGCATTGAATGGCAGCACCATTGAATTTGGGCTCGGTACCTTGACTGGTTACAGCGTCGGTAGTGCCACCGTGGTGATCACTGTGCCGACTACCTGGACGAGTTTCTCGTTAACTGTTGATGGCGAATTATCTGGCCTAGCGCCTGATAATAGTCCTGTTACGGTAGCCGCAACACGCAAAGTATCAGTGACGGGTTACCAGATCATTGGTGAACCCGATGTGGTGTTAACTAAGTCAGCAAGCGCTGCAGTTGTTGCACCAGGTGACACATTTAGCTACACCATCAGCTATCAAAATGAAGGTACATCAACTGCGGATAATGTAGTTATCACTGATGTTTTACCGGCTGGCTTGACCTTTGTCAGCGCCACCAATAGCGGACAATTGAGTGCCGATACCTTAACCTGGGCCATCGGCTCGGTGGCACCGGCAACAAGTGGCTCGGTGTCATTTACCGTTACTGCAGATAATCCGTTTACCTCGCCTAACCCGGTCCACAATACGGCAACCGTCAGTTGGACGGATGCCGCCGCACCATTTACCTCGAATGATGCCTTGGTGGGGATTTCAGGCTCAAGCTGCTCGACCTACTATTTCAGTAATACCTTCGCTGATGTTGGTGTTGATGGTTCACAACGGATCGCGCGTTTAAGCCCAGTGCCCATCCCTGCCGATACAGGGACTAATATTACTGCTGCTTTAAATAATACCTACCAGCAAGTGGCAACCTTTTATCATGAACCAGCCTTTGCCAACGATGTTGCCTTTAGCGGCGCCACCTTAACCACCAAAATGGCTATTGACCGGCAAAACGGTGTGGCTGTCGATCTGCGTGTTAGCATTTACGATTATAACGAAGTCACTGGCAACGGTTTGCTCATTGCAACCGCAGAAACATCCCGCGGTGGCAGTGACTCCAGTGATTTCATCACTACATTTGTTCCCAACAACGAGGTGACGAAAGGCAATCGTTTGAAGTGGGTGTTTGAAGCCAAAGCATCTAACCGCAGTGTGGTTTTACAATTTGGCGGTACGGTCACCAATACCTATCAATCGGGCACCAAGTTTGCTGATTCAAACTCTGCGTTTTGTACCACACCACCAGCGAGCCTGAGTATTACCGCCCAAGTCGACAAACGTCATGTGCCGGAATTATCTGCCAGTAGCTTGACCTACACACTGGGTTATTTGAACGCAGGTGCCTCGGCCGCTAACAATACGCAACTATTAGCGACTATTCCGACTGGCGCAACACAATGTGAGTACTCAGCCGATGGTACCAACTGGGCCGCTTGTAGCGCAGCTGATTCACATACATTTGTGTTGGGTACGGTTGCTGGTGCCGCTAGTGGCGAGGTATTTATTCGCGCCTTGAGCCCAGCTGGTGCGGTGGCGAATGACGTGCTGACCTTAACCGCAACCCTTGAAAGCGATGAAACCACATTAGTGACCGCTACGGCGACCACTAATGTAGATGCAGTTGGCGGCGGCGGTGGTGGCGGTAATACCGTTCGCGAATTGTCATTGGTTATGGCGGCCGACGGTGGCTATGTGGTACCTGAGCAAACAGTCAACTATACAGTGACTGCTATCAACACCGGTGATACTGCGCTGACCAATGTGGCGGTAACCACGGTATTACCGACTGACGACTTTGTTGATTATGTGAGTTGTTCAGGCTGTACCAATAATGCCGGCACCTTAACCTGGGCTATTGCCAATCTTGCTGCCGGTGCCTCGCAACAGCTCACCTTTAGCTTGAACTTCACTGGTACCAATTTACCTGCCGGTATCAGCTTGGTCAGTCAAACTGCTAATGCGACTGCTGATGAAAGCGTAACCGCCGCAGCGAATTCGGTGCTGCTGAGCGTCAGTGGTAATCCAGCGTTAGCCGCCACATATAGCGCAACGCCAAGTACTGGTTTAGCCCCAGGCGATACTGTCACCTATGCCATGACGGTGACCAACGTAGGTAACGCTACCGCCAGCGATATTCGTGTAGCATTGCCAATGCCAAGCTCGTTAAGTTACAGCGGTGGACTGACTGTGACTGGCGCCAATGCAGAATTTGATTTCAGTAATAACCGCTTGCTGGTTGATACCGCAAGCTTGGCGCCAGACGCCAGCTTTAGCGTGAGTTATCAAGCGCTCATCGGTGGGCTATCATCAGGCACGACAGTGATCACTAGCTCTGCTCAGATAAGTGGTGCCAATACTGGCGTGCAATCACTGAGCACCAGTATTAGCGCTGAAGCTCAGCCGCAATTAGCAACCACGCTGACATTAAGTGGTAGTTCAGCGTACCCATCGGCAACTATCACCGCTGATTCGACAACTGATTTTATTCGGCTGAATAGCGTTAGTAACTTACAGATTGGGCAACTGGTGTTGATCAATGGCTTGGTGCGCCAGATCGTGTCGATCAATAGCTCCGGTGTAACCCTAAATAGCGCCATTACCGTGACTACCGGAACGACTGTGGTCGGTGCTATTCGTGCCGATCTTGGCTATCAAAATAATGGCAACGCTGCGGCAACCGCGGTGCAAATGACGCTGCAATTACCGGCTGGCTTAACCTATTACAGTGCTAATCCAACCGCCACCAGTGCACCATCTGTGGGCAGTTCAGGTACCCTCGATTGGAGCTTAGGATCGTTAGCTGTGAATGGCAGTGGCTCGATTCAGGTGATGTTGTTCCCAACTGGTAGCACGGGCAATCAGGATGCTAGCAGTGAGCTAACCGCAACCAATGCCACCACAGCATCAGCGAGTGCGACAATTGCCGTAGGTGGCTTGAGTGTGACCAAGTCGACCAGCACACCGACCGCTGCAGCCGGTGATACCGTGTCTTACAGCATCACTGTACACAACACGCTTAATACCACTGTCAGTAATGTCAGTATTACCGACCAGTTACCCAGCGGTTTCAGTTATGTGAGTAACTCTGCGTTGGTTGGTGGCTTGGCCGGTGAGCCGACCTTTGATTTGAGTGATACCGATGGCGTATTACCAACATGGTCTGGCCTAACGGTGCCAGCCGAAGGTAGTTTAACGATTAGTTTTGACGCGTTAATTGCCAGTAGTGTTGGTGCAGGGACCTATCAAAACTTACTGCAATCATTACCGCCAGCAAATACCGGTTTGAGTGATTTTGACGGGCTCACGACCAATAGTGAAGACGTAACGGTACTCGGTGCCGATCAAGCCATTATTAATGGTTTGCTGTTCAAGCGTAATGGCGCTGGTGCGGCTTATAACCCACTAACCGATGACTTGCTCAGCGGCGTGCGGGTTGAGGTGTATCAGGCTGGTGCCGATTGTAATGATGTGTACAGCACGACCTGTCGAGTGCTTTCGTCAGATGATAACGGCGCCTATCAAGTCACTGTGCCGGCTGGAACCTGGACTATTAAAGCCATCGCTGGTACCGGTGATTTAGACAACAGTTGGTCGCAAGTGATTGGCGTCAATGATCAGCCGCTAGTCTTAGCTGCGGGTGACGAGATCTCGGATAATAAAGGTTATGATACCGTTGTGGTCACCTACACGGTCACGTTCAATTTAGACGGTGGTACACGAACCGGTGGCGGTGAGCTTTCTCAAACGGTGAACCATGGTGCAGCAGCTGTTGCGCCTACATTGACGGCCCCAGCGGGTAAAAGTTTCAGCGGTTGGAGTGCACCGTTCAGCGCGATTACGGCTGACACCACAATAACCGCCCTGTATTCCACTAATAGCTACACGGTTTCGTTCGTAGACTGGGATGGCGCCACGTTAAAATCTGAAACCGTAAATTGGGGTGGCGCAGCGACTGCACCTGGTTCGCCATCGCGGGTTGGTTATACCTTCACTGGCTGGGATGTATCCTTTAATAATGTCACCAGCAACCTCACGGTTACCGCGCAATATACGATTAATACCTATACCGTCACCTTTGATGATTATGACGGCACCGATCTAAAAGTCGAAACAGTGAACCATGGTGGCGCCGCAACAGCTCCTGCCAATCCTACTCGCACAGGCTATACCTTTACCGGCTGGGATGTCAGCTTTGCTACTATTACGGCTGACTTGACCGTGACGGCGCAGTATGCGGTGAATGGCTATACCATCAGCTTTAATAGTGCTGGTGGCAGCGCAGTTGCTGGCGCCAGTTACGATTTCGGCGATGCAGTCGTTGCTCCAACTGCACCAACCCGCACTGGTTACACTTTCGCAGGTTGGTCACCAGCGTTACCAGCGACCATGCCGGCTGAGAATTTATCAGTCACCGCACAGTGGACTATCAACACCTTCACCGTGACCTTTGTCGATCACGACGCGACGGTACTGAAAATTGAAACCGTCGATTACGGCGCCGATGCCACAGCGCCGACATCACCCACGCGTGCTGGTTACACTTTTACGGGTTGGAGTACAGCGTTTACTAATATCACCGCTGACTTGACGGTGACCGCTCAGTACACGGCCAATGGCTACACCATCAGCTTTAATAGTGCTGGTGGCTCAGCGGTAGCCGACGCAAGCTATGATTTCGGCGACGCTGTGGTTACACCAACTGCACCAACCCGCACCGGTTATACCTTTGCCGGTTGGTCACCAGCATTGCCAGCCACCATGCCAGCCGAGAATATCTCTGTCACTGCTCAATGGACGGTGAACAGCTATACCATCAGCTTTAATAGCAATGGTGGCTCAGCTATTGCCGATGCATCATATGATTTTGGTGATGCAGTCGTTGCTCCAACTGCACCAACCCGCACTGGTTACACCTTTACCGGTTGGTCACCAGCATTGCCAGCCACCATGCCAGCTGAAAATGTATCGGTCACCGCCCAGTGGACTATCAATACTTTCACCGTGACCTTTGTCGATCACGATACGACGGTATTGAAAACTGAAACCGTCAATTACGGCGCAGATGCTACAGCACCGACATCGCCCACGCGTTCTGGATACACTTTCACCGGCTGGAGTACGGCGTTTACTAATATCACCGCTGACTTGACGGTGACCGCTCAGTACAGCGCCAATGGCTACACCATCAGCTTTAATAGTGCTGGTGGTAGCGCAGTTGCAGATGCGTCATATGATTTCGGTGATGCTGTGGTTGCTCCAACTGCGCCAACGCGCACTGGTTACACTTTCGCAGGTTGGTCACCAGCCTTACCAGCCACCATGCCAGCTGAAAATGTATCGGTCACCGCCCAGTGGACTATCAATCAGTACACTGTGACTTTTGAAGACTTTGATGGGACCGATCTCAAAGTTGAAACGGTTAACTACGGATCGTCTGCTACAGCTCCGGCTGATCCAACTCGCGGTGGTTACACCTTTGCTGGTTGGGATGTCGCTTTTGACACCATCACCTCAGATTTAACCGTAACCGCGCAATACACCGCAAATAATAATAGCGTAATCTTCAACGCCAATGGCGGTACTGGTACGATGGCAAATCAGTCGATCGCGACTGGGGCAACTGCAAAGTTGCGTGCTAACGCGTTCACTCGGACCGGCTACACATTTGTTGGTTGGAATACTGCCGCTGACGGCTCAGGTACCCGTTACGCCAATGAAGCTGATTTTAGCTTCGGGGGCGGAAACGGTTCTGGCACTAATAGTGGCGCTGAGCTGAGCCTAGCTTTCAGCAGTGTCGATGAAGGCATAAGTTTAGACAAGACTAGTACTGATAAAGCCAGCTATACAATAGCTTCGCAGAGTGTCACGCTCTATGCGGAGTGGACGGCAAATACTTACACAGTGACTTTTGGTGTTAACGGTGGTGATAGCGTTTCGCCAACCAGCAAGTCAGTAACCTTTGACTCTGCCTATGGCACTTTGCCTATTCCGGTTTATGCTGGCTACAGCTTCAATGGTTGGTTCACTGCGACCAGCGGCGGTAGTGAAGTGACTGCAGCCACAATCGTGACCACTGCTGCGAACCATACTTTGTATGCGCAATGGACGGTGAATAACTACACCATCAGCTTTAATAGTGCTGGTGGCAGCGCAGTTGCTGGCGCCAGTTACGATTTCGGCGATGCAGTCGTTGCTCCAACTGCACCAACCCGCACTGGCTATACCTTCGCAGGTTGGTCGCCAGCGTTACCAGCTACCATGCCAGCTGAGAATGTCTCGGTTACCGCACAATGGACCATCAACACCTTCACCGTGACCTTTGCAGATCACGACGCGACGGTATTGAAAACTGAAACCGTCGATTACGGCGCCGATGCCACAGCGCCGACATCACCCACGCGTTCTGGTTACACCTTTACGGGTTGGAGCGCAGCATTTACTAATATCACCGCTGACTT
>CAYXGO010000101.1:0-3679 GCA_964464575.1 uncultured Pseudomonas sp.
AAATAACGGTCAGGCGCCGCGCGCTAATCATGTGCGAGCGTTGATTATCACCCCGACCCGTGAATTAGCTGCGCAAGTTGCTGACAGCGTGCAAACCTATGGTCGCGATATGAAACTATCGTCTGCGGTGGTGTTTGGCGGGGTAGGTATTAATCCGCAAATGATGCGCTTGCGCAAAGGTATCGATATCTTAATCGCCACGCCTGGCCGATTGCTCGACTTGTACCAGCAAAATGCGGTGAAATTTCAGCAGCTACAAGTGCTGGTATTGGACGAAGCCGATCGCATGCTCGACATGGGCTTTATTCACGACATTAAGAAGATTTTGCGTTTACTGCCCGCGCAACGGCAAAACTTGCTGTTCTCAGCGACCTTTTCTGACGATATTCGAGCCCTAGCCAAAGGCTTGGTGAATAATCCACAAGAAATTTCGGTCACCCCGCCAAACAGCACTGCCGAGCGGGTTGAACAGTCCTTGTATGGTGTTGAGCAAACGCAGAAAACCGCCCTGCTATGTCATTTGTTGCGGGCACACAACACCCCGCAAACCCTGGTATTTAGTCGCACCAAACATGGCGCTAATCGGTTGGTCAAACAACTTGAAGCGAATGGCTTTTTAGCCGCAGCTATTCACGGCAACAAGAGCCAAGGGGCGCGTACTAAAGCCCTTGATGACTTTAAACAAGGTCGGGTACAAGTGCTGGTGGCAACTGATATCGCTGCGCGTGGTATTGATATTGATTTATTACCGTTGGTGGTGAATTACGATTTGCCCAACGTCAGTGAAGATTATGTCCACCGTATTGGCAGAACCGCGCGCGCGGGTGCCAGCGGCGAGGCTATATCGTTGGTAAGCCCAGAAGAAGTGCGTGATTTACGTGGTATCGAGAAATTGATTGGCCAACGTATCACCCAATGCCAGGTGGACGGCTTTGATGCCGTTGACCTGGTCAAAGGTCGGCCAGCGCCCAAACGTGAACAGCGTCAGCCACGTGGTCGCTCCAATCAAGGTGGTCAGCGTAGCCATGGTAGTAGCAACAATGGTGGTGGCAATGCCAACGGTGGCGGCAATCGCACTAGCGGCAGTAGTAAACCAGCGCGGCGCCCACGTTAAACTCAACCAACAGCGACGCTATTCTGCGTCGCTGCTTCCAGTCCAAGTATCGCGCAAGCCAACGGTCTGATTAAAGACCAACTGGGCGGCTGAACTATCCTTGCTATCGGCAACAAAATAACCAATACGCTCAAATTGATACGCCTGTTTCGCACTTGCTTGTTGTAGGCTCGGCTCGACAAAACCCTGCTTCACCACCAATGACTGCGGGTTCAAGCTGTCGACAAAGTCGTCTTCGGCGGCTGGGTTAGCCACTTTGAACAAGCGGTCATACAAACGGAATTCAGCCGCCACAGCATGGCTTGCTGCAACCCAATGAATCACCCCTTTTGGCTTGTTGCCATCTACTGGATCTTTACCCAAGGTGTCAGCATCATAGCGGCAGTACACTGTGGTGATATTGCCATCAGCGTCTTTGTCGGCGCGCTCAGCGGTGATCACATAAGCATTACGCAGGCGCACTGCTTTACCAAGCACGAGGCGCTTGTACTTTTTGTTGGCTTCTTCACGGAAATCATCGGCTTCAATCCAGATTTCACGTGCAAACGGTAACTCCCGCTCGCCCATACTGTCATCGTTAGGATGATTCGGTGCCTGCAACAATTCGTGCTGATCAGCGGGATAGTTCTCAATCACCAACCGCAACGGTTCAATGACCGCCATAGCGCGCGGCGCGTGCTGGTTGAGTTCATCGCGGATACAGGCTTCGAGCATGCTCATTTCCACCTGGTTATCCATTTTGGTCACGCCAATACGGTGACAGAATTCGCGCACCGAGGCGGGCGTGTAACCGCGGCGGCGTAAGCCCGCAATAGTCGGCATACGGGGGTCGTCCCAACCACTGACTAAGCCCTCTTCAACCAGTTGATTGAGTTTACGCTTACTCATCACAGTGTATTGCAGATTGAGGCGCGAAAATTCGATTTGTTGCGGATGGCAGTCAATGCTGATGTTATCTAGCACCCAGTCATACAAACGACGGTTATCTTGGAATTCCAAGGTACACAATGAATGGGTGATACCTTCAATGGCATCGGAAATACAGTGAGTGAAATCGTACATTGGGTACACACACCAACGATCACCGGTTTGGTGGTGATGGGCGAAGCGCACACGATAAATCACCGGATCACGCATACACATGAACGGCGATGCCATATCTATTTTAGCCCGCAAACACACTTCACCCTCTTGATACTGACCAGCCGTCATGGCTTGGAAAATAGCAAAGTTTTCAGCCGGGCTGGTATCACGATAGGGACTATTCACACCGGGCTCTTTCAAGGTGCCGCGCATTTCGCGCATTTGCTCTTGTGAGGAAAAATCAGCATAGGCTAAGCCTTTATTAATCAACTCAATGGCATAACCATGAAGTTGATCAAAATAGTTAGACGCGTAGCGTGGTGTGCCCTGCCACTGATAGCCAAGCCAGCTCACATCTTCTTGAATAGAGGTGACATAATCCACCTTTTCTTTCAGCGGGTTGGTGTCATCAAAGCGCAGATTACAGCTACCCTGGTAGTCTTCAGCAATGCCAAAGTTCAGCACGATCGATTTGGCGTGACCAATGTGCAAGAAACCGTTCGGCTCAGGCGGAAACCGCGTATGAACCGAGGCGTGTTTGCCGCTGGCTAAATCTTTGTCGATGATTTGCCGAATAAAGTTACTACGGGGCGCGTCTGCTGCCATGAATCAAAAATCTCCAGTGAGTACACCTGCAAAATGGCGCTTATGATCGCAGTTTCCGCGGTGCCGTGCAAGCCTTGTTAACCGCTGCGCGGTAGATGAAAAAACTGCGCTACCTCGCACCAATGTGCTTGTGCTTCGCTGAGCTCTTGCCAATAAAATTGTAGCTGCGTGCCACCGCCGGCTTGCGCCAATAAACAACGCGCTTGCCAGCTTAAAGTAGCTATTTTAGGGTAACCGCCGAGGGTTTGGCGGTCATTGAGCATCACAATCGGTTGACCATCAGGCGGAATTTGTATGGCACCAACTGCTAGCGGCTCAGAAATCAGCTGCTCGCCGTCCCATACTATCGGTTGCTCAGCCTGCAATCGCACGCCCATACGGTCATGGGCGGGACTGACTCGCATGGTCTGGCTGACCACCAACTGTCGCGCGCTAGCGCTGAACTGCTGATACTGGCCGCTGGCAATGATACCAAGTCGCAATGGCTGTTGTTGGGTTTGGCTAGTGAGCAACGCAAGCTGCGCTTGCTGCGGGCGTCGTGGCGGCAGTTCATCGCTAAATAACGGTGCCTGTAACAACTCACCATCAGCGACCAAACGACCATCACCGTGCATGCCACCACGCCGATCTCGGCGCACCGTTGCCACACTACCCTCACAGGGCGTGGCAGTGAAACCACCACGAATGGCGAGGTAACTGCGCAAGCCTCGCTGCGGTGGTGGTAGCTCCAGCTGGTCGCCTGCTTGCAGAGTGAGTACCTGCCAGCTGGGCTCCACCGCGCCGTTGATTAGCACGTGCGTTAGCGCACCGGTCACACAAATTTGTACTTGGGCGAGACATTCCAACCGACAGGCACTCGCGGTAATTTCTAATTGG
>CAYXGO010000101.1:3689-6300 GCA_964464575.1 uncultured Pseudomonas sp.
GTTATCGAGCAGCCGATTGGCCCACAAGAACGCACGTTCATCAACCGGCCCACCACGAGTGATGCCAGCAGCGAGTAATCCAAATCGGCCAAAATCTTGCAGGCTGGTATAAAACCCGGCGCTGAGTACCTTCAGGACGCTACGGTTCATGAAGCTACCGCTCGCGCCTGATAATCGGCGAGGCTAATGGGGATAAAACGCACGCTATCGCCGGCGCTCAGTTGCGGCACTGCCAGCGCACGGCCAATAATCAACCAACCACCGGGTGAGCTGTGCGGATATACCGCGGTTTGTTGATTAGCAATGGCCACACTCAGCGCCGGCACAGCGGCTCGTGGCGTTGCTAAACGCGGTAATTGCAGTGCCGCTGGCAGGTCACCGAGATAAGCAAACCCTGGCGCAAAGCCGAGGGTATACACACCATAGTCGACACTGCTATGTAAAGCCGCTTGAGCCGAAGCATTCAGCCCCGTTTGGCTGCTAATTAGCTCGCTATCGAGCGCCAAAGAAGGGTGATAACACACCTCAATAGTATGGCTATGTGTCGTTTCCGGACGCGCTATAAGCGGTTGCTGTAAGGCTTCTAAGATGATTGCACGGATCTGTGCTTCAGTGTGTTTTAGTGGGTTGTAATAGACCAGAAGGCAGCGGTAACTAGGTACCAATTCGACAATTTCATCGGCCTGTTCAAGGTTCGCGGCTAAGGCATGCACCTGTGCATTGATCTGGCGATCAATACGGCGCTCGAATTCTACCATCACCGCATCGATAGCAGCGGTCACTAAGTTGACTGGAGTCATGCATCGGCCATGCCAAGCAGATGCTGGCGAATGGTCTTCACTATTGCCACCGCCTCAGCATTATCGCCATGTACACACAGTGTGTCAGCCTGCACCATTAAGGCGCTGCCGTCGCTGGCACGAATCGCCTGCCCGCTGGCGAGCTGACTGACTTGGGCGATAATCTCTGCGGCATCATGCAGTACCGCATCGGCATGACTACGAGCACGTAAGTATCCATTGGGATCATAGCGACGGTCGGCAAAGGCTTCAAACACTAACGGGATACCATACCGTGCTGCTTGTTGCTGCTGCCAGTCACGATGAGCGCTAGCGAGGGTCAACAACTGCAAGGGCTGCTGACGCTGTTGGTTACATTGGTCAATAACCCTTAATACCGTGGCAAATAACTCTGGCTTACCTTGCATATCGTTGTACAAAGCACCATGGGGTTTGACGTAATCAAGCTGGCTGCCATGCGCCGCACAAATAGCCTGTAATGCGCCAATCTGATAGTGCAAAATGGCCGCCAACTGGTCATCACTAAAGTGCATGGAACGGCGCCCAAACCCAGCTAAATCAGGGTAACTAGGGTGTGCGCCAATGCGTACCTGATGCTGCACCGCAAGGCGCACTGTAGCTTGCATCACCTGCGGATCACCAGCATGAAAACCGCAAGCAATACTGGCCATGTCAATGTGCGGCATGACCGCAGCGTCATTGCCCATGGTCCACGCGCCGAAACTCTCACCCATGTCGCAATTAAGCAGCACGGTTAATCCTCATGGCGATTACGTGCAGCAGTAAAACGCGCATAACTATAAGCAAACAGATACACGCCCAAACCAATCGCAGCAATCTGCAACGGTGGAATGATGATGGCGGTAATTTGATGGGCACCAAAAACTGCCGCAGCACCGGTCAGTCCCATGGTCAACAACGCCATAGCAATCAGCGTTATAGGCTCCAACCAACGCTGTATCGCGGTTACCCCAAGCAGACTCGCAAAGGCACCGAGAATAAGTCCCCAAGCCACCGGTACACCCAAGCTGTACCAGCTTAGTTGATAGTCAACCATAACTGTCCAGAGCTGCTCCGGAGTCGCGGTATAAAACAGCAAGCCAACTAAACCGGCAAGAATCACTAAACGTTGTGTCAATGACATGGTGGTCACTCCTCAACTACAGTACGAGCGACAAAATTGCCACCACCGCAATGACGATTGGCACCCACAAAATCGGCGACTGATACCATTGCAGAACTGGCGCTTGATAGGGTTCAGGCTGACGCTCTTCAATAGGAGCCTGCTTTTGACTGATTAGCCACACCACCCCAACAATCAGCAGACCGAGGCCAAGCAACCGCCAGTTGCCTGTGCTGTCACCGGCCGGCGACAGCACACCCAATAATAACCCTGCAACAATAACGGCCAAGGCCGCAATACGCGTGACGATATTAGTTTTTATCATGGTTTATCTGTCCTGCTTTAGCGTGTTTACGCCAGGTTAAATAGAAACTGAGCCAAGCACCGGTCATCAGCACCACGCCAATGGCAATGGTGGCATAATTTTGTTCCCACACGCCGCTCAGCAACGTGACTAAACCGATGATAACCACCACTAGTGCAATCAGCATGATGCCCCCGTGATATGCGCTGGTTTATTGCCACACCACAATACCCAATTCTAGCCAGTGTGAAAAGCGTCACACTGCACTATTCGACTATTGTCGCGGTCAATGCCATACTCATTTTCTAACTTATGGAGAACTGACCCGCATGAGTCGCAGCATCGATGATAATCAAGCCGAACTGTGTGAATCTGAATTATTAC
>CAYXGO010000102.1:0-6069 GCA_964464575.1 uncultured Pseudomonas sp.
AAATTACTCGGTACGCGCACCCCGCCAGCACGTATTTTGCTGCGTGCAGCGGCTCTGGTGGTATTGGTTGAGCCAATGGCACCGCTACAAAGCGGGGTTTGGTTATCGGTGGCGGCGGTAGCAACCATTATTTTTATGAATTGGCGCTGGCAACCCATTCAAGGGAAATGGTCGGCGCTGCGCATGTTATGGCGGCTGGAACTGGTACTTACACTGGCGCTGTGGCCGCTGACGGCATGGTGGTTTGGTGGTCTACCTTTGGCAGCGCCTATCACCAATCTGCTGGTGATCCCGCTGTTTACTTTTTGGATTTTGCCGCTGTCATTACTGGCGCTGGTGCTGCAATTGCTGCAGTTCGATCATCTGAGTCAGTGGCTACTACTGCTAGCACATTGGCCTCTTGAGTTGAGTTGGCCGGCTTTATTATGGCTGGCTGAACAGCCATGGCAATGGTTATCGAGCGCGGCACTGGGCGGTTGGAGCTTGATCGCTATAGTGCTGCTGGTGTTGGTACCGGGAGCTTTGCGCTGGCGTATTGGCGTAGCTGTTGTCGTGTTGCTAGGCGGGCAGTTGCAGCAGGTGTTGCGTGAGTATGACACCGAGTTCTATCTGCACATGTTGGATGTCGAGCAGGGCAGCGCACTGGTGATCGAACGCCAAGGTCATGCCTTGCTGATTGATACTGGTGCCAATTATGCCAGTGGTGCCGATATGGGTGAGCGGACCGTGCTACCATTTTTGCAAGCACGCAAGTTGCAGCCCGAACTTGGATTTATTAGTCATCGTGACAATGACCATCAAGGTGGTGCGGCAACGTTATCGCAAGTTTATCCTGCCATGCGTTGGTATGGCGCTGATGTCGGCTCCGTCTGTAGTGCTGGACAACAGGGAAATTGGCGCGGCATAGCTTGGCAGGTGTTGCACCCACGTGCTGAAACCCGTAATCAGAATAATGATGACTCGTGCGTGCTGCTATTGCAATTTGGTCAGTTGCGCATATTAGTGCCCGGTGATATTGAAAAACGCGGAGAGCGCCAATTGCTCGCGCACAGTGCTGCGGTGAAAGCCGATATTCTGGTGCTCGCCCATCACGGCAGTAATAGTTCCAGCGAAGACTATTTTTTGCGTCAGGTACGGCCATCCTTAGCACTGGCGAGTCGTGGTCGCAATAATCCATGGCGCTTGGTACACCCAGCGCTGCGGGAACGCTTGGCACAGTTGCATATACCGTTGCTCGAAACCGCGACCGGCGGGCAAATCAGTATTTGGAGTGATGGCCGTATGTGGCGCGCAGAACAACCCTGGGCAGCCGCTCAACAGCCGTGGTTTGATGCTGATGCAGTGCCACCACGCATGCGAAACTAGCCAGTCTGCTGACAAAACGGTTAGAATGTGCTGAATTGTTCTTACGACATGTGATTCATGAGCACTGAAACTGTAAAACAGACGACCTTTCGCCGCTTGCTCGGCTACATCAAACCCTATCGCGCAGCGTTTGCGTTATCAATTGTTGGCATGCTCGGCTATGCTGCCGTAGATACCTTCTTTTTCTCGCAAATTGAAACCTTAATTGATGACGGCTTAACCGATCACAATTCAAAAATTCTGATTTATGGCGCTATTTTTGTTCCGGTGGTGTTTATTGCGCGTGGAATGTTTAACTTTATTGCCTCGTATTTTCTCAACTGGGTGGGTTTTCGCGTGGTCACCACCATGCGCCAACAGTTATTTGATCACATGATGCGCTTACCTGTGTCCTATCATGATCAGCACTCCACCGGTGATTTGATTTCAAAGATTACCTATACCACCCAGCAGGTCGCAGAAGCCAGCAGCCGCGCGCTGCTGATTCTGATCCGCGAGGGTGCTTTTGTTATTGGCTTAGTGTCGTTGATGTTCTATCACAGCTGGCAATTATCCTTAGTTTTTTTGCTGGTTGGCCCACTGATTGCCAAGGTGGTGACTATTGTTTCCAAGCGTTTTCGTATGGTCTCGAGCCGCATTCAAACTGCTATGGGCAGCGTAACTACCACTGCTGAACAAATGATAAACGGCCACAAAGTGGTGGTGATGTACGAAGGGCAAAAGCGTGAATCAAAACGCTTTAACGACATCAATAACATCACCCGCAACCAAAATATGAAACTGGTCAATGCGCAGACCGTCAGTACCTCGGTGATTCAGCTGATTGCATCGTTTAGCTTATCGATGGTGTTGGTGCTGGCGAGTTATCCGCAAATGCTGCAAAACTTGTCGGCCGGTGCTTTTACCACCTTGTTAACGGCCATGATTATGCTGTTACGGCCGCTCAAACAACTCACTTCAGTGAATAGTGATTTTCAGCGTGGTATTGCCGCTGCTACTAGTATTTTTGAAGTGTTGGATGAACAACCAGAGACCGATTCAGGTACCGTGACCCTTGACCGTGCTCGCGGTGATATTGAGTTTGATCAGGTGACCTTTCGTTATGATCAAGCCGATAGCCCAGCGCTAGATAAAGTCAGCTTTACGGTTCCTGCTGGCAAAACGCTCGCCTTAGTGGGACGCTCTGGCAGCGGTAAATCGACGATTTCTAACTTGCTTACCCGGTTTTATGCACCCCAGGATGGCGTTATTAGGCTCGATGGCGTGGATATTTACGATTACCGTTTAAAGTCACTACGGCGGCAATTTGCTTTGGTGTCGCAAAGCGTGACCTTGTTCAACGACACTATCGCTGCCAATATTTGCTATGGCGCCCACCAGCCAGTCAGTAAAGAACGCTTGCGCGAAGTAGCCGAGCAGGCTTATGTCACCGAGTTTACCGACAACTTGCCGCGCGGTTTAGAAACCATGGTGGGTGAAAATGGCGTCATGCTATCCGGTGGTCAGCGTCAACGAATTGCCATTGCCCGCGCTTTGTTGCGCGATGCGCCTATTCTTATCCTCGATGAAGCCACCTCGGCACTCGACACCGAATCAGAGCGCCATATTCAGACCGCGTTAAGCCGCTTGCAGCAAAACCGAACCTCCATTGTGATTGCTCATAGGCTTTCAACCATCGAAAAAGCGGACGAAATTTTGGTGCTGGAAGATGGCAAGGTGATTGAGCGTGGTAGCCACAAAGAATTGCTGCAACAGCAAGGCGCTTATCATCAATTGCATAGTTTGCAGTTTAACGGAGCTGATCACTAATGTGGTGGCAGCGAGCTTGGTACGAAGCAAAAGTTCGGCCTGTGCTATGGCTACTTCTTCCCTTACACAACTTATTTGTGCTTATCAGCAGTGCCCGTCGATGGCTGTATCAAAGAGGTTGGTTGAGGCGCTACAAAGCACCTGTACCGTTGATCGTCGTCGGCAATATCAGTGTTGGCGGCAGTGGTAAAACACCTGTCACCTTGGCTATTGTTGCCCATTTGCAGCAGCAGGGCTGGCGGCCGGGTATTATTTCTCGAGGTTATGGCGGCTCAGGACCGTTTCCACTGCTGGTTGATGGTAGCTGCTCGGCAGCAGCTTGCGGCGATGAACCTTGGTTGTTACAACGCCGTGCTGGCGTGCCATTAGTGGTGGCACCTGATCGCGTTGAGGCAGCACAGAAATTATGTCAGTGGCATCCAGAGGTCACTATTTTGGTAGCTGATGATGGCTTACAACATTATCGTCTATATCGCGATATTGAAGTCATCGTGAAAGATAGTCATCGGCAATTTGGCAATGGTTGGCGTTTACCGATGGGGCCACTTCGTGAACCGCCTAGTCGTTTAAACGAGGCAGATTTTTGTGTTCAACATGCATACTTAGAGGGTACGTACGATCAGTTTGCATATCAGATTATTGAGGCTCCGTGGCGTCGAGTCTGTGATGATGTTGAGGTCAAGGGAGTTGATTTTAGCGGCGCCTTAGTCATTGCTGGGATTGCTGCTCCAGAACGTTTTTTTGAAACAGTACGCGGACAACGAATAAAGCCGGCTAATTATCGTAGTTTTGCTGATCACCACCCCTTTAGCCCTGCTGATTTCGCTGCGATCAATCCGTCACAAGTGGTCTTAATGACCGAAAAAGACGCGGCAAAATGCCGCGCCTTTGCTCAACCCAATTGGTATTACTTGCCGATTAGTGCCAAATTTATCGATGAATTTTGGCGTACTTTTGATACGCGATTGACGGAAGTTATCGACCATAGTTAGCGAGGAAACAGTCATGGCAATTGATGCACGCACCTTGGCAATTTTAGCCTGCCCATTGTGCAAAGGTCGGTTAGTTTGGTTGGCTGAGCCGCAGGAGTTGGTCTGCCGCGCTGATAAACTAGCCTTTCCAGTTCGTAATGACATGCCGATGCTATTGAGTTCTGCAGCGCGTGAACTGACGAGCGAGCAGTTGGAGCAACTACCCAAATGAGCTTCACTGTCATAATTCCAGCCCGCTACGCGTCTAGCCGTTTGCCTGGCAAACCGTTAGCCATGATTGGTGATAAAACCATGGTGCAACGGGTGTACGAGCGCGCTGCCGCAGCTGGCGCCGCTGAAGTGATTGTTGCCACTGATGACCAACGTATCGTCGATGCGGTGGAGGCCTTTGGCGGCCGTGCGATGCTCACCGCTGCTCATCATCAGTCGGGTACTGAACGGATTGCCGAAGTGATTGAGTATTTAGCCATTGCCGATGACCACATTGTCGTCAACGTGCAAGGTGATGAACCCTTTATTCCCCCTGAGATTATTCGCCAAGTAGCGGACAACCTAGCTAATCAGCGCTTAGCACAAATGGCGACCTTAGCAGTGCCGATTGAACGTGTTGATGAGGTGATGAGCCCGCATGCGGTGAAAGTGGTGACTGATGTCAACGGCTACGCGTTGTATTTTAGCCGAGCCCCCATTCCCTATGAACGCGATGCCCTAGGTCAACAGCAACTGGGTGCGTTGGCTGATTACCGTCGTCATATTGGTATTTATGCGTATCGCGCCGGTTTTGTCTGGCGCTATGTGGAATGGCCAGCCAGCCCACTGGAGCAAATTGAGTCGTTAGAACAACTGCGGGTATTGTGGTATGGCGAGCGTATTCACGTGGCCGAGGCGATTAAAGCACCGCCAGCGGGCATTGATACGCCCGCTGACTTGATGCGTGCTAACCAGCAATTACTCGACTAACCGCGGCACCGGCTTGCTGGCGCAATTGTCGCCAGCGAGCACGGATGTGCAGCAACCGCACGTAGGTATAGGGTACTAAGTACAAACTGGTCACCGTCGATAGTACTAAGCCACCAATAATGGAAATCGCCATAGGGGCATAGGGCGGACCATCGCCACCAATTTGCGTGGTGCCGAAGGCTAACGGAATTAACCCCAGTACAGTGGTCGACACGGTCATTAGAATTGGCCTAAAGCGACTCACACTGCCATCAATCACCGCTTGCTCAAGGCTCATGCCGTCGGCTAGATATTGATTAATACGGTCGACCAAGACAATGCCGTTATTTACTACAATGCCCATCAGGATCAAGATCCCGATCATTGCCATGATGGTGATCGATTGGCCGGTCAGAAACAGCGCCCAGAACACGCCAACAATGGAAAACAAGAGTGAGGTGATTACCGCAGTAGGTAACAACACCGATTCAAACAGCGCGGCCATGACAATATAAATCATCACCACGGCCAGCAAGGTGTTCACCAACATGACGTTTTCTGCTTCTTGCTGGCGTAAGAAACTGCCATCAAGACTCCAGGCATAGCCTTGCGGTAGTTCCACGTTATTAAGTACCTGAGTGATTCGCTCACGGGCTTCACTGAGTGTGAGTTCATTGAGGTTAGCGTCGATATTCAGCGAGGTACGCCGATCAACACGACGAATTTGCCCCAACCGCGGTTGCTTGGTCACGGTGGCAACACTGCGTAAGGTGACTACGCGCTCGCCAAGCTGGGTAATAGGAATATCCAACAATGCTTCGAGCGAGTATTCCAACTCTTTGTCAAAGGCAATACGCATTTGAATTTCGCCATTTGGGTCACCGCGAAACGAGCGTAAGCGCTGGCCACGCAAGGCAGTACTCACGGCTTGAGCAACCGTACTTGAACTCAAACCAAGGCGATG
>CAYXGO010000103.1:0-5882 GCA_964464575.1 uncultured Pseudomonas sp.
ATCAACGATCTCTACCGTGACCGAACCACCGGGCATTGGCCATTCAATGTGTTGACCAATTTGCAAGCCTAGTAGCGAACTGCCTATTGGCGCTAAGATTGAAATCGTATCGCTACTGGTACTTAAGTCTTTCGGATACACCAAGGTTTTTTCAAACACTTTGCCGCTCTGTTGAATCTTGAATTGTACCCGCGAATTCATCGTCACCACATTGGCTGGAATGGCTTGCGGTGCCACAATACGACCACGCGCAAGTTCAGCCTCAAGTTTGCGATAATCATCTTTGCTACCACGCATACGCTCTATCAACGTCTCAATACGGGCAACATCAAGTTCTGACAAAATGATCTCAGGTAAATCTGCCATGACTGTCCTCCAGGTACTCACTGAGTGCGAGCAAATCACGTAAAAAAGCCGCTGGATATATCCTGCGGCTTGAATAGCCACATATTGGACCAATAAAAAAATAAAACAAGTGCTAGGATAATACCCACTAAGCCTTCTAAGGATAACCATATGACCATTTGGGTTGATGCCGATGCCTGCCCTAGCGTGATAAAAGATATTTTATACCGCGCCGCTGAACGCCGAGCTATTGCGCTGGTGCTGGTCGCCAATCAGCCGTTAAAAGTACCGCCATCGCCACATATTCGAGCGTTGCAGGTCGCGGCTGGGTTCGATATTGCCGACAACGAAATAGTGCGCCTATGTAGTACCGGAGATTTAGTCATTACTAGCGATATTCCGTTGGCGGCAGAAGTCATCGGCAAAGGTGGTTTAGCCCTGAGCCCGCGCGGCGAGCTGCTCACAAAGGACAACATCGGCCCACGCTTGAACGTACGCGACTTTCTCGACACCATGCGTGCTAGCGGCGTGCAAAGTGGCGGTCCGCCGCCGTTATCGCAGCGCGACCGTATGAATTTCGCCAACCAACTGGACCGCTGGTTGGCGCAACAACCGCGGCACAATTAACACGAATAACATTTAGCAAACGTGTCACCTACCTCTTTAGAGAAGGTTTATTTAGTCCGCTGCAGCGCTATACTAAGTAACATTGTATTGATAGAAATCAAGGAACTGGCATGGCAAATTTGAGTTCGCACATTCATTGTCAAGATTGCAGCATGAGCGCACTGTGTTTAGCACAACCACTCGATGCCGACAGTATGGCTCGGCTCGACACCATTATTCAGCGCCATAAGCCGCTGCACAAACGCGATGTATTGACGTCAGCGGGTGCGCCTTTGAAGTATTTGTATGCAGTACGTAGTGGTTCATTGAAGTCGTACACGCTGGACGACAACGGCGTCGAGCAAATCATTGATTTTCACCTACCCGGTGACCTAGTTGGCTTTGATGCCCTAGCCGATGGCAAGCATCGTAGCTTCTCGCAGGCACTGGAAACCACCATGTTGTGCGAAATTCCGTTGCACTCACTGGATGAACTGGCGGTACAAATGCCGGCTTTGCGCAAGCAAATGATGAAGCTGATGAGCACTGAAATATTTGCCAGTAAGCAATTGCTCGGTAATTTGAATAATCGTTCAGCGCAGCAGCGCTTGGCGCATTTTTTGCTCACCTTGTCACAGCGTTTTGCTGACCGCGGTCTATCTGGTAAGTCGTTTCGACTCACCATGACCCGTGCCGATATCGGTAATTACCTCGGTCTGTCGGTAGAAACCATCAGTCGTATTCTATCTGCTCTGCAAGCCGATGCTGCCATCGACGTGCAGAACAAACTGGTAGAAATCACCTCGTTCGAGCGCCTACGCGACCTTGCCGGTCACTGACAACCACCGCAACAGTGGCCGCCATTGCCATGCTTCGGCGCTTCTTTGGGCTGAAATAGCACGCTGTTTTCGAGGTCAATGTGCTGCTGTAACTCACTGATAAATTGGCGTAATCCATCGTATAAAATGATCCAACTGCCACAGGCATCGTAAGGTGCTTTGAGGCGTTGGGTGATAAAGTTTAAGCGCTCGAGCATCTGCTCATGGTGCTCATGCTCTTCTAACATCACCGCTATAGGCGCTTGCGGAAATAAGCCGCCGGCCAGCATCGGAAACAGAATTTGCTCTTCCTTCATCATGTGACTTTCTAGCTCTTGAAACATTTCCGTTAAATGTTCAGTCAAGCCCACCGGGCAATCAACGTGATCGCTATGCACTGATTCAATTTTGCTCGCTAACTGAATCAGTTCCGGTAGTTGCTCGCGATGCTTATCATGATATGCCGTTAATATGTGCTCAATCAGCACTTTGGTGGGTTGATTAGCCCAGTGTTGTACCGTTGCAGTTTGCATAAAAACCTCGTTATGTGGACGATTAAGTACCCATAAGTTCTGCAATTTCAATGCCAGATCTACCCACTTTGATTTATATAGAAGTTTTGCCTGTGATGGTAAATTACACCCATTGTTAGCTGGGTTAATCCCGCTTGAATGGGTGCTTTTTACCATGTCTGATGCAACCTTATTAGAAACCTTAGTCGCTGATTTAGTCACCGATTTACCTGCTGTAGTTCGACTGCAGAAAGTGGTGGCGACGCTCAAGCAAAGCTTCGCCTGTGGCGCGGTGGTATTACTAAAATGTGAACAAGGTATGCTGCGCCCGATCGCTAGCACGGGGTTAGTTCGTGAGGCCAGTGGACGGCGTTTTAATAGCGCCCAACACCCGCGCTTAGCGGCCTTATTAGCGAGTCGTGAAGCGGTGCGTTTTGAGCCCGATAGCAGCCTACCAGACCCTTACGATGGCTTAATTGCTGATAGTACCGACCACCAGCTAGCGGTGCACGATTGTATGGGCATCGCCTTGTATATTGAGGGCAAGTGTTGGGGTGTACTGACGCTGGACGCATTGACCCCTGGCACCTTCACTGAGCATTCTCGGCAAGCGGTACAGCGCGCCAGCCTGCTGGTTGAGGCGGCTATCCGCATGGGGCAACTTGAGCAAAGCGTACGCGCGCTGCGCAATAACCGCCGCGAGGGTGACTACGAACTCTCGAATACACCGACCAGTAGCTACGAAATTATTGGCAACAGCGGCGCACTGCAAAGTGTGCTGGAAGAGCTCAGCGTGGTAGCACAGTCTGATCTACCGGTGCTGTTGCTCGGTGAAACCGGGGTCGGTAAAGAGCTATTTGCGCGACAACTACACCGGCAATCACTGCGGGCTGATAAGCCGATGGTGTATGTGAATTGCGCGGCTTTGCCTGAAAGCCTTGCTGAGAGCGAGCTGTTTGGTCATACCCGCGGGGCCTTTTCTGGCGCCACGGCCGAGCGCGCGGGGCGCTTTGATAGCGCTGATGGTGGTACTATTTTCCTCGATGAAGTGGGTGAGCTCCCCCTGGCGATTCAAGCAAAACTGCTGCGGGTGCTGCAAAATGGCGAGATCCAGCGGCTCGGCAGTGATCGGGGACATCGCGTGGATGTGCGTATTGTGGCTGCCACCAACCGGGATTTAGCCCAACAGGTGAAGAACGGCGATTTTCGTGCCGATTTATACCATCGGTTATCGGTGTATCCACTAACAATTCCGCCATTGCGTAAACGCCGTGATGATATTCCATTGTTAGCGGGCCATTTTCTTGAGCTTAACCGCGCGCGTTTGGGTGTTCGGGCGCTGCGCTTGAGCCCCGAAGCAGAATATGCGATGACGCTGTATGCCTGGCCGGGTAACGTGCGGGAGCTGGAGCACACCATTAGTCGCGCGGCGATTAAAGCGCTGAGCCAGCATGGCCGGCGTGAGGATATTGTCAGTATTGCCGCACAATTGCTCGATCTGCCGGGTGGTGTTGAAACTGCCGATGTTAAGTGCCTGCCCCTTAGCAGTGATGGTGTTAAGTGCCTGCCCCTTAGCAGTTTGAAGGATGGGGTGAATGCGGTGCAGCGGCAGTTGATTCAGCAGGCGCTGCAACAGAGTGACTTCAAATGGACACACGCTGCCCGTATACTGGACATCGACCCAAGTAACCTGCACAAGCTGGCACAACGGCTTGGCTTGAAATAACCAAGGATATCCATGACTGAGTTGCTGCGCATTGTAGTTTGGCGCACCGTGGCGATCGTATTTTTGCTACTCGCACTGATTGGCATTGCCCTACCGGTCATGCCCACGGTGCCGTTTTTATTGGTGGCCGCATGGGCTGGTGGCAAAGGCTGGCCGGTATTGGAGCAAAAACTGCTAGCACACCCAACCTATGGCCCGCAAATTCAGCAATGGCGTGACCATGGCGTGGTGCGTCGCGCGCCGAAGGTGATTACCACGCTGATGATGGCGGGTAGTTGGGTGATCTTGAGTTTTAGCCCCATTGCACTGTGGTTAAAGTTCACGGTGATCGGCATTATGGCCACCATTTTACTGTGGCTATGGCTGCGGCCGGAACAGATTCCTACCGCAGCCAGCAACGATTAGCCGGGTCGCCCGTCAGCGCGCGGTGTGGTCAGCACCGACCAGTACACCAGCACATAAGTCACAAACGCCAGTACCCATAATCCGCCAGCGAGCAGGTACCAATACAGTAACCACTGCGGCCATAGTGCCGCTAACACCACCCGCAATAAGGCCGCTGATAGCACCAAGATAAAAGCGACGGACATGATCGGATGCGGCTGCAACGGCCGACCGCTGTGACCCAAGGACACCCGCGCAATCATGCTCAGAATCATACTGCCCATGGCGCCAGCCGTGAGCGCATGCAAAGCGGTACTATTACTGACCGGCAGGTCTAAATAACGCAGCCCAAACAGCAGCAGACCAAAGGGAATAAACCAGTAGGCCAAATGCAGCGACCATAATAATGGAACCCGCCAGGTGCGCCAAATCTTCCAACGGCCACAGCGAATCGCCAATAAGGCCGCGCAGAAGAGTGATAATCCAGCCATTGCCGCACGCGGTAGATGACCGTCATAGCCAGTTAGGGCCAACAGCATAATCAGCCACAACGAACCGAGGCCCAGACGGTCCAGCCAAACAATGGGTTCAGCCTTAGGGGTTAGGGTGCCATTGGCGGTAAACATCGGAATCACTCGACCACCGACAATCGCCATCAACAGTGTCACCAGCCACACCGCGCTTTGGCTACCAATCAGTTGTAAATCGAAGCGTAAGGTTTGCAGGCCATAATGCATCAAGGCGTTGCACAGTGTTAGCAGGAGCAGTACCGGCACAAAAAATAAGTTGCGCTGCTGCGCTACTTTAATCAGCGGTATTGCTAACAGCAACGCGGCGACCGGCAAAAAGGCCAGGTCGACAGCAATCACCAACCAGGCTGGTAATGCCTCACCAATCAGCAGTACCAAGCGCCCAGCCAGCCATAACACCGTCAAAATCGCTAAGCTGCTACCGTGGGTGGCGCGCAAACCGGTCCAGTTTTGTACCGCCGTGAGTAAGAACCCCACCACAATGGCAGCAACAAAACCAAATAGCATTTCGTGGCTATGCCAGAATAACGCATGACCATATACCGGAGGGCTCGCCATGCCAGCTAAAATCAGCAACCACAGCGCCATGGCAAAGGCGCTAAACCCGGCACCGAGTAGGAACATCGGTCGAAAGGCCTGACGTAGCAACGGCCACAGCTGTTGTTCTACTTTTAAATCAGTAATTTGAATCATTTAGCCAAGCTCCTGTTTGAATCCGGCGAGTTGCAACCAATAGCCGTTACTATCGATCCTCGCCAAGGGTTGTGGTGCAGCGCCAAGCTGATTAGCACGAAATTTTTCCAGCCAGGTAAAGGTATCTTGCTGGTCGCTATAGCCTTCAGATTGCGGACTAAGGCGCACAATGTCCACTAAGCCATGCATACTGTGCAGCTGATTGACCAAGTTATAGCGCTGCCCCGATTGGGTTTGAATACCGTTCAGCACAAACATCGGCTCGCCC
>CAYXGO010000104.1:0-5806 GCA_964464575.1 uncultured Pseudomonas sp.
AGTTTCATCATACCAATTCCTCATTTATTTAAGGGGTGAATGTTTCGCTAATTTGCGCTGTAACGTTCTGCGGTGCATGCCTAGCGCACGCGCAGCAGCAGATATATTGCCCTGCTGTTGTTGTAATATTTGTTGAATGAGTTCCCACTCCAGTTGCGCTGGGCTCAACGGTTGCTGTGATGGCTCGGGCGGTGCCGATATCTCATCGCCACGGAGACAATCAATCAGTACCTGACTGGGAATAGGCTTGGCAAAGTAATTCGTTGCGCCAGCCTTTATCGCCGCCACCGAGGTGGCTAAACTGGCGTATCCCGTCAAGATAATTAGGTTTTTAGGCTGCCAACGCTGTTGAATATCAGCAATCAATTGCAAACCGTTCACATCGCCAAATTTTAAATCCAATACAACGTGCTCGAATGGCCCAGTGATTTGCTCCAAGGCAGCTTCATCAGCCGCGGTCTGCACCGCAAAGCCGGCCTGCTGTAGACGCCGACCCATGACCTGCAAAAGTACCCGTTCATCATCAATTAATAGCACTCGCTCCATTAGTTCGTTACACCCTCGATGTCATTCCGTAATGGCAGAGAAATTCGGGTTATCACCTGATTCCCGTTGACTTGCCAACCAACGGAGCCGGCAAATCGCGCGATGGTAGTGCTACTTAGCAATGCTCCAGCACCGGTTTGCTGACTCGGTATGAGACCACTGCCGAGCTGTTCAACGAAGGCGGGGGAAACGCTGCGATTGGCTATGGTAATGTGCCAGTGCCCGTCGGCACTTTGGCAATACAGGTCAATGCTGTCTTCACCACTCGCTTGAGCAGCGTTTTGTAACAGGCTCAATAGCGCTGGCAATAAGGTTCTATCGGCAAGCAGATAGCCCTGGCTTACTTCACAGTGCCAGCGCACTGTAATATCAGGACGGATGAGCAACCAAGCGTCTCGAATTTGCTGCAGTATTTGTTGCGGTGTAAATGCACGCTGACGCTGACTACGAACGTCTTCAGCAACTTCGCGCCAATCGTGTAAAAGTTGCTGAAGTCGTTGCGTCTGTTTACACAGTTGCTGTAAATCATCGTTATTGGGTTGCTCGAGCTGACTTTGCTCCAACAGCAGCTGAATCGCCTGTATAGGGTAGCCTAATTCATGGCTAAATTGTGCCGCCGCGGTGCCAATTGCTACTAGCTGCTCGTCGCGCGCTTGGCGCTGATGTAAGGCATGCAAGGCTAACTCTTGGCGCTCAAGCCGTAAGCGCAAATAATGCAACGTCATACCGAGCAAAGCGGCCGCAAATAGTTGCCCATACACCATGGCATGATAATGCGCGGTCATCTGTTGATGAACCGGCAGCGGTGCAATGAGCTGCAGCAATTGCCCAGCCATTGTGAGGATTACCAGTAACCATGCTAATCGAAATGGTAGTAGCAACATCGCCACGGCAATAGGCACTAATAGCACCACAGCATAAGGGTTCGAGGCAGCGCCATGAGACCAAATTAAAGTATGCGCTGTTAACGTTACGAGTAGCAGCAGGGTAACGATGATCCAATCTCGACGACTCACGTATTTCGCTTCCTTCTAAAGTACCCAGAGTATGGCAGTTTATCGCTCAAACGCCAATAGTGTTCAGGTGCTGCGACAGTTTGTCGCATCGCTATATGTCGCTGGACAGAGATAATAACGACCACTATTGGAAGCGAGGTACTAGAGATGTTTGCCAGCCTATTCATCATGTTAGGAGCAGTGGCGACTGAACCGCCGGTGGAGCGAATTGTTATTTCTGGAGTCTCCCAGCAAAGCGCTCTCGAAGTCATCAAAGACCCAAAAGCACCACAACAGCCGTTGCCCGCACAAGACGGTGCCGACTATTTAAAATCTATTCCTGGGTTTTCGATAATTCGTAAAGGTGGTACCAGTGGCGATCCGGTATTTCGTGGTGCTGCTGGCTCTCGACTGTTAATGAGTAGCGATGAACAGATGATTCTGGGTGGCTGTAGTAGCCGCATGGATCCGCCAACTGCCTACGTCAATCCACAAAATTTTGACCGCATTCGGGTTATCAAAGGGCCACAAACGGTCTTATTCGGTGCTGCTGCAGCTACGGTTTTATTTGAACGCGACCATTATCGCTATGATCCTGAGCAGGGCTTAGGACAACTCAGCGTCACCACAGCAAGTGCCTCCCGCTATGACCTCAATAGTGATTTAACGATCGGCAATCAAGACGGTTTTTGGCGTATCACCGGCAGTTACAGTGAAGCCGGTGATTATAGCGATGGTTCAGGCCAGCTCATTAATAGCGCCTATCAGCGTTGGGGTGTTGATACCCAGCTTGGTTGGACGCCCGATAACGAGACTGTTGTGATCCTCAGCCTCGGCCAAAGCGCTGCTGAAGCTGCTTATGCTGACCGCGCTATGGATGGTGCCGTGTTTGATCGCAGCAGTGCCAGCTTGCGTTGGCGCCAGCAAAATCTCGCTGCCTGGTTGACTCAGGTCGACAGCCAAATCTATTACGGCTATATCGACCATGTCATGGATAATTATAGCCTGCGCACCTTTACCCCATCGCTGCTGATGAGCTATCCAACTGCACGCAATCCTGACCGCTACAGTCGGGGTCTTCGCAGTGTAGCGACTATTGCTCATGACTGGTTCAACAACTGGCAGGTGGGTATTGATCATCAATTGCATCAACATCGCGACCGTATCAGTATGAACCAATTGATGACGCCTTATGAAAACAAGCCGCGCATCGCCGATGCTGAATTCCGTCAGTGGGGACTGTTTACTGAATGGCAACGGCCACTTACTGAGCAGTTAACCCTATTGGGGGGCTGGCGGCTTGACCAATGGCAAGCCTTTGACCAGCGTTTGGTGCTCGGCATGGGCGCTATGGCACAGCCGAATCCGACCGCCCTGCAAACTCACCAGGATTATCTCAATAGCGGTTTTATTCGATTAGAACAACACGTTGACCAGCAGCTGTGGCACATCGGCATCGGTCGTTCAGAGCGCTTTCCCGACTACTGGGAATTATTTGGTGCACAGAATCGCTCCGCCAATAGTGCCAGTGCGCTATTTATCCAACCAGAGCGGATGCATCAATTGGACTTAGGCGTTGATGTACAATGGTCAACCGTTGATTGGGTCAGCTCATTATTTTATGGCCGTACTGATAACTATATTTTACTTGAGCGCGGCCAACCGATGCAGCCGACACTGGTACGTAATATCGCTAGCGAAAGTTTTGGTGGTGAAACCTCGCTAAGTTGGCAGCTCAATTCGGAATGGTTACTCGACGGCAGTCTGGCTTATACCCACGCCAGTAATCTAACTGACCACCGTCCGTTAGCTCAACAACCGCCGCTAGAGCTCAAATTAGGTGCGCAATATCAGCATAATAATTGGACCTATGCGGCACTATGGCGGGTTGTCGATAATCAACATCGGGTCGCTATTGGGCAGGGTAATATTATTGGTAACGACTTCAAAGCGAGTAGCGGCTTCGCGGTATTATCGGTGAATAGTCATTGGCAAATTAGTCAGCAATGGCGAGTTAGTTTTGGTATCGATAATCTGCTCGACAAAACCTATGCTGAGCATTTAAGCACTGCCGGCGCAATAGTCGCCGGCTATGAACCCTTAACCCAGATCAATGAGCCCGGCCGCACGATATGGTTTAAGCTGGATTATCAACCCTAACTCGCGCTAGAATTGCTGCCTAAATTTTACCTGAACGCGAGAGTTTGTTATGGGTCGTGCTTATCAAAACCGTAAAGAGTCGATGGCAAAAACAGCCACCGCAAAAAGCAAAGTGTATAGCAAATATGGTCGGCAAATTTATGTGGTGGCCAAACAAGGTGGCACCGACCCAGCGGGTAACCTGTCGCTGCGTAGCTTGATCGATAGCGCCAAGAAAGACCAAGTACCTGCCCACGTGATTGAAAAGGCCTTAGATAAAGCCAAGGGTGGTGCGGGTGAAGATTATGCGCCAGCTGTATACGAAGGTTTTGGCCCGGGTAACGTGATGGTGATGGTTGAGGCATTAACCGATAACCCAAACCGTACCATTACCGAAGTACGCAACTGCTTTACCAAAACCAAAGCTAAAATTGGCGCTCCAGGTAGTGTTGCGCACATGTTTGATCATGTCGCTATATTAGCTTTTCACGGTGTTGACGAAGATGCTGCGCTCGAAGCCTTGATGATGGGTGATGTGGACGTTACCGATATTGAAGCCGATGGCGATAAAATCACGGTATTTGCTCCGCACACTGAGTCGCACAAAGCCAAATTAGCATTATTTGAAGCGTTCCCAGATTTGAGCTTTGAGGTGGATGAAATTCAGTACTTACCGCACGTTATGACCGATGTCAGCGGTGATGATATTGCTATGTTTGAGAAGTTTTTAGACATGCTCAACGACTGTGACGACGTACAAAACGTCTACCACAACGCGCAATACTAGTTGCTAACCACGCGGTTTCGGCCGCTGGCTTTGGCTTGATAGAGCGCTTTATCAGCCCGCCGTAATAGGTCGGTGGGCTCATCACCAATGCTATATAACGTCACTCCAAACGAGATCGTCAAGCAGCCAAACTCACTATGCTGATGGTGCAAATTCAGGTCTGCCACCGCCAATCGTGCTTGCTCAGCGAGTTGCCGCGCCTGCTCAAGGGCATGGGTTGGCACCAAAATAGCCAACTCTTCACCGCCATAGCGATAGACTCGCCCCGCCTCAATGGTTTGCACCAGACAACTCGCAATAGCTTGTAAGGCACTATCGCCGGCCTCGTGGCCATAATTATCGTTGTAGCCTTTAAAATGATCGACGTCACCCAGCAGCAAAGCCACTGCATGGCTCGGCTGTTGCGAGCACAAGGCGTCAATATCTCGATCTAAAGCGCGGCGATTGAATAATCCGGTTAAGCCATCCAAGTGCGCCATCTGCGCTAACTTTTCGTTCGCCTGCTGCAATTGTTCGGTACGTTTGGTGACTTCACGTTCCAGCGTCTCCTGCTCAATACTGATATGCTGTGACATGTCCCGTAAGGTGCGCGCTAGTAAGCCAATCTCATTGTTGACCGCCACCGGTAAACGAATGTCACCACTCGCTATAGTCTGATAGTGGCCACGACTTACCGCCTCTGCCGCGTGTTGGAGTTGTTGTAACGGGCGACTTATGCGATGCCGAACAAACAGCCATACCACTAATAACACCGCGAGCAATAGCGCCGCACCCAGACCGGCAATAGATAGCGATGCGCTCATCGCCTCGGTACGAATCATTGCTAACGGATAGCGCGTGACATGATACCAGTCAGGCCCCGCCACAAAAGTTACGACCAACAGTGATTCACCATCACTACTTTGCAAAAATTGCTGCGGCCCTGAAGCCTGCGGAGGGTTATCACGAATTTGCTGATAGAGCGCTGCTAAGGGCTCAAGACCGGGCTTATTGACATCGATAATACCAATGTACTCGTTATTCTCTTGGTAGCGCTGCGGCCCCGCCACCAGCTGGCTTTGTTGATTAAAGATATAATACTCAACGGCCGGGGTTGAATCGCTCACCAAGGCGTTCATGACATCATCCACATAAACATCATGGCTCGGTGTGATCAAGTGACGGCCCTGATAATCCACTGGGCGTTGATAGGTGATCACCCAATGCCCTGCTGACTCATCAAAATAAAGACCTGTCCAGTTGGGTATGCGCTGCGGATTATTCGCCTGCAGCGTAGAGCCAACAACCGCATATGCAGTGATATCCAGATCAGCTCGAGCCAATAAGCCCCACGCGCTTT
>CAYXGO010000105.1:0-5711 GCA_964464575.1 uncultured Pseudomonas sp.
CTGTTGCCAGTCGCGCGGTGCGCTCTTACCGCACCCTTTCACCCTTACCTGATCCTGCTTGCGCAGGCCATCGGCGGTTTGCTCTCTGTTGCACTAGTCGTCGGCTCACGCCGCCCAGGTGTTACCTGGCACCCTGCCCTATGGAGCCCGGACTTTCCTCCCCTTTGCTTGCGCAAAGCAGCGATTGCCTCGGTTGACTTCCGCCGCGCATTCTACGCCTTATCGGCGTCTAGAGCCAGTTGATACAAGGTATTTTTACGTACGCCGTGAATTTCAGCCGCCAAGGCCGCCGCCTTTTTTAATGGCAGCTCTTGGCGCAGTAGATTTAAGGTAGCCATAGCAGCACTTGGGTCATCATCGTCATTACTTGGCACCGCACCAGCCAACATCAATACCATTTCACCACGCTGCTGATTGCTATCGGCCAGTACCTGCTGCTGCACTTCGGCAAGGCTGCCGCTGAGGTAGGTTTCAAATTGCTTGGTGAGTTCGCGCGCCAGCACTAACTGTCGCTCACCGCCAAACACCGTGCACAAGTCGGCCAAGCTATCGACAATGCGGTGCGGTGACTCGTAGAACACCATGGTCCGCGGTTCGCTGATCAAAGCTTGTAAGACTTTACGGCGTTGTTGCCCTTTGGCGGGCAAAAAGCCCTCAAAAGTAAAACGGTCAGTAGGCAAGCCGGCACCAGAGAGCGCGGTGGTGATGGCGCACGGGCCGGGCAAAGCAACGACTTTCAGCCCGGCCGCCCGGCACTGTTGCACCAGCACGTAGCCAGGGTCACTAATCAGCGGGGTGCCGGCGTCACTAATCAGCGCAATACTATCGCCGCTGCGCAAACGCTGCATAACCGCTTCGGTGCGTTGCCGTTCGTTATGTTCATGCAGGGCAAACAATTCGTTACGCACGCCTAAATGCTGCAACAATTGTCCGCTATGGCGGGTATCTTCTGCGGCAATCGCTTGCACCTCGCGCAGCACCGCAATGGCACGCTCGCTGATATCGGCCAAATTACCAATAGGCGTTGGTACAATGTAGAGCGTTCCGCAACTGGCATCTGCCATGTAAACCCCTTGTAAGAATACCCCATGCGCGTTGTGTCAGGGTGGCGCACAGTTTATAGTAGAGGTCATAACGACCCGACCCAGAATAGGTGGTATTGTGCCAAAGAAGTTGCTGCTGTGCATGCTGATTATTGGCTTAACGGCTAGCTTAGTCGGCTGCCAAAGCACCGGCGTGCGTGATCCTAGGCCTAGCAATGCCGATAGCGGGCAGCAATTGCCGCGTGGCAGTGATGAACTGGCGATGACCGATCAGCAAGCGCGAGTGGATGTTGAGGCCTTGCTGCAACGCGCTTATAGCAGCACTAGTAATCAGCGCACCGCACTGTTATTGCAAGCCGCCACCGCACTGCAGTACCAACAACAATGGCAACAAAGCGCCAGCGTTCTCAGCCAACTACAACAACTGCCGCTGGAGAGCCAAGAACAGCAGCATCAGCTGGCCCTGTTAAATGCCCAATTTGCCGCGCAACAAGACTACTGGCAACGCGTCGATGAACTCCTAAAACCGCTGCTACAACCGCAGCTTACCCCTTACAACAGCGAGGCCACCCTGCGCTTAGCGCTGCGCAGCGCTACGGCACAGCAACAATGGCAAGTTGCCGGGCAAACTATCTTGCGGCTAGCTGAGCGCCGTGAGTTAACCAGCGAGGAACTATGGCAGACCTTACGCATGGTGCCACAGCCACAACAGCTCGCGCCGTCTAATCAACCACAGGTGGCTGCTTGGCGTGAACTACTACTCAATATTCATGAAGGACTTGAAACACCTGCATTAATGCCAGCCTTATTACAGCAATGGCAACAGGCGCATCCGCGCCACCCCGGTAGCGATGTGGTCGCCCAGTTAACCCAAGTTGAAGTGCATGCTGAACAACGGCTGGCGTTGGTGTTGTTGCCGCTGACGGGGCAGTTTCGTGAACAAGGTCAAGCGGTGCTGGATGGCATGGTAATGCGCCTAGCTGCAGATACCAGTCTGACGCTGCAAGTCATAGATAGTAACCAGTTTGATTTCGCCACTCTGCCAGAAGTATTACAGCGTTATCAAGCCGAGGTGTTAGTCGGCCCGCTGCTGCGTGACGAAGTTGCACGAGTGGATGCCAGCTTGCTGCCGCCGGCGTTAACCTGGCTCAGTTTGAACGAGCCACAGCAACTATTGAACAGCACCCCTCCGGGCTTTTTATTTTTTGCCCTAGACCCAGAAACTGAAGTGCAGCAAGCCGCTGAGTTTTTGGCCAGCAAAGGCTATCAACGGCCATTGATTTTGGCCCCCGATAGCAATCGTGGGCATAGCCACATCGAGCTGTTCACCGAGCAATGGCAGCGTTTTCAACCCAATCGACCGGTGGCAAGCGACGTGTATCGTAACGCCGATGACATGAAAGAGATTGTGCAGGAGCAACTTGGCGTCAGTGCCAGTGAAGCCCGTATTAATCAAGTCAAAATTGCCGCTGGCCGAGTTATTGTCGATGCGCAAGCACGCAGCCGCGCCGATATTGATGTGATCTATCTGGCCGGCAGTATTGAACATACACGCTTACTGAAGCCCTTTATTGACGTTAATATTTCGCCCTTTATGCAACCCATTCCGGTGTATGCCAACTCAGCCAGCCATTCGGCTCGTGACGCCATCAGTGAAAATGATTTAGACCAAGTACATTTCAGTGAGGCTCCGTGGCTACTCCCTGATCACCCGCGCTATAATGAATTGCAGCAGCTGTTAGAGCTACGTGGTAACTGGGGCTATAATTTGGCCCGCTTAGCCGCTTTTGGTCATGATGCCATGCTGTTGAGTGCACGCAGCCCTTGGTTAGCCGCAGTGCCCGGGTTCAAGCTGAGTGGCTTAACCGGGCAGTTATCGAGTCAGGCCAGTGGTAAAGTGCAACGGCAATTAAAGTGGGCACGATTCGCCGGCCACGCGGTAGTCCCGGTACGCTAGGCATAGATTGAAACAGAGGTAACACGGATGTTACGACACCAACAAGGCCGCGAAGGCGAAGATTTAGCCCGGCAGTTTTTAGAGCGCCAGGGGCTGACCTTCGTTGAAGCCAACTTTAAATGCGATATCGGTGAGATTGACCTGGTGATGCGAGACCGCAGATGCTGGGTGTTCGTAGAAGTGAAGTATCGCACCTTAGACGATTTTGCCAATATTTTGGAACAAATTCGCCCCGCGCAATGTCAACGCATTCGGCAAGTGGCGCAATTGTTCGTGATACAAAAGCGCCTCAATGAACACATCACCCCGATGCGCTTTGATGTGGTGGCGGTGGTTGAGGCTTTGGAACAATTGTACTGGCTGGAAGACGCTTTTTAATCGAGATAGTAAAGGATAGTTTTCATGCAGCAACAGGTTAAGAGCATTTTTACCGAGTGCATTCAAACGCAAATCGCTGCCGCTGATTTACTGCAAGATTCATTGATGCAGGCCGCCGAGCTGCTGGTCAATACCTTGTTAAGTGGCGGTAAAGTGTTTTGCTGTGGTGAACGCATGGCGCACGCCTCGGCGCGGCATTTTGCCCATATTATGCTAACTGGGCTGGACTTTGAACGGCCACCGTTTGCTGTCACCGCGCTACACGCCGATTTTGGTGCCCGTGAGCACGAATATACCTTTGCTCAGCAGATTTTACCCAGCGGCCAAGCCGGTGATCTATTGATTGTACTCAACGCCAGTGCCACTGCGCCACGTGTGTGTCGGGCTATGGAAGCCGCGGTATCACGCGGTATGTTGATTGTCGCTTTAACCAGTGAAGCGGATCAGCAAGTGGCCGGTTTAATGGGCCCAGAGGACGTTGAAATCCGTATTCCCTCACGCAACAGCGCACGTGTCAGTGAGTTGTTGTTACAGCTGGTCAATATGCTCTGTAGCTTAAGCGAACAGCAAATATTCCCACAGGAGTTAGACACATGAAAAGGTTGAGTCAACTCGCGCTCATTGGCGCCTTAGTGATTAGTTTGTCAGGTTGTGTGACCGCTATGGTCGGGGCAACCGCTATTGGCATTTCAGCGGCCACCGACTCTCGCACCGTCGGCACCCAAGTCGATGACAGCGCCATTGAAATACGCGTGATTGCTGCTCTAAAAGGCGAAGAACGACTCGATAACAGCCGCATCAAAGTGGTTGGTTTCAACGGTGCTATTTTGTTGATTGGTCAGGTGCCATCAGCAGGGTTGAAAGACTTTGCCGGTAAATTAGCCCGTGATAGCCGTGGTGTGGTGCGCGTGCACAACGAAATACGCGTGCAAGAAGTCATTTCCCTGACTACGATCTCCAACGACACCTGGCTGACCAGTCGCATCAAAACCAAGCTACTGGCCGATGACAATGTAGAAGGTGGCAAAGTAAAAGTAGTCACCGAAAACGGCGAAGTATTTTTAATGGGCTTGATTGACGCGCAACAAGCCGCGGTTGCGGTTGATTTAGCACGCAATACCAACGGTGTCAGCCGCGTGATCGACGCTTTCGAAATTCAGTAGCAACTAACTACTTTACTACTTTAAGATGCGGCGCTGCAGGTTTGGGCGCCGTTTCTGTTTCTGGCTCTGGCTCACTCATCGGCTCAACCGTGTCATAGCCTGGCTCATGCTCAAACAGGCTACCGGCGCCATTTTCTCGCGCGTAGAGCGCCAATACCGCGGCCATAGGCACAAACACCTGATGGGGCTTGCCAGAGAAACGTGCGTTAAAGGTCAGCTGGTCGTTGCCAATGACTAAATTGGCTACGGCAGTCGGGGTAATATTCAACACGATTTGGCCATCTTGCACGAACTCCCACGGCAACTGGCAGCCGGGGATCTCAGCATCGACCACTAAAAACGGGGTGAGTTGGTTATCGAGGATCCACTCATACACCGCGCGGACCATATAGGGCCGACGCGGTGTCATTGCTAGTTCACTCATGAGCGAGCTAGGTCGCGCTCAATTTCAGTCAGTGACTGTTGGAACGCTTCACGCTCAAACACCCGCACCATGTAGGCTTTCACCGCTTTTGAGCCGGCACCATCAATGCTGATGCCGTACAGCGGCAAACGCCATAACAGTGGCGCTAGGTAGCAATCCACTAAGCTGAACTCTTCACTCATAAAGAATGGCGAATCAGCAAAGATTGGTGCTAACGACAAGATACCTTCACGCAGTTCTTGGCGTGCCGCTTCAGCCGCTTTACCACCTTTCATGATGGTGTTGGCCAAGGCATACCAATCACGGTCAATGCGGTACATCATCAGTCGGCTGGTACCGCGTGCCACTGGATACACAGGCATCAGTGGCGGGTGCGGAAAACGCTCATCCAAATATTCCATAATGATATGCGCGTTATACAGTACCAAGTCGCGGTCTACTAACGTAGGGAGCGCATCTTCATACGGATTCAGCTGCATCAGATCTTCGGGTCGATCATTCGGATCAACAAAGCAGATCTCAACACCTACACCTTTCTCCGCCAATACAATGCGTGTTTGGTGACTACGCAGGTCATCCTTGCCTGCATACAGGGTCATCACCGAACGTTTGTTTGCCGCAACCGACATGTCTTTCTCCATCATACTTACTTCACGTCTTTAAAGAATTCGCGCTTCAACAACCACGCTAAAATCGTAAAGACCAACAGGAAACCAAAGCTATACCAGCCAATACGACGTTGCTCG
>CAYXGO010000106.1:0-5693 GCA_964464575.1 uncultured Pseudomonas sp.
CGGCGCGTTGTACTATTTATTCCCGCGTCTATACAACCAAAACGGCATGTTCAGTACCAAATGGGTCAATGTGCATTTTTGGCTGCATACCATTGGTGTGGTGCTCTATATTGTTGCGCTGTGGATCTCAGGGGTTATGCAGGGCTTGATGTGGCGCGCTACTAATGCGGATGACGGTACCCTCACCTTCAGCTTTATCGAGAGTGTTGAGGCCTCATATCCATTCTGGTTTATTCGTTTCGTTGGTGGTTTATTCATTGTTGCCGGCATGTTGTTAATGGCCTACAACTGTTGGTTAACCATACGTCGTGGTAGCCCGGCGCGCGAATTCATTGACGTTAAACCTGCGCCTGCCGCAGCGACAGTTTAAGGAGTCGACAATGAGTAAAAAAATCAAACACGAATTTGTCGAAAAACACGTAGGCTGGCTTGCCGTGCTTGCCACTGTGGCTATTTCGATTGGTGGTTTAGTAGAAATAACCCCGTTGATTTTCCAAAAGGCAACCAATGAGCCAGTAGTTGGTTTAAAACCCTACACGGCTTTGCAATTAGAAGGTCGTGATATCTACATTCGCGAAGGCTGCAATAACTGTCATAGCCAGATGATCCGGCCATTCCGTGCCGAAACCGAACGCTATGGTCATTATTCACTGGCTGGCGAGCACGTTTGGGAGCGCCCATTTTTGTGGGGCTCCAAACGGACTGGTCCTGACTTAGCCCGTGTTGGCGGACGATATAGTGATGAGTGGCATTATGTACACATGATGAACCCTCGTGATGTAGTCCCTGAGTCCAATATGCCTGGTTTCCCATGGTTAGCCGAAAACACCCTTGATGGTGAATTAACCGCTAAGAAAATGGAAACCTTCCGCATGTTTGGTGTGCCATACAGCGATGAAGACATTGCTGGTGCACAGCAAGCGGTATCAGGGCGTACCGAAATGGAAGCACTAATAGCCTATTTACAGGTATTAGGAACTGGCTTAACGCAGGCGAAGTAACATGGATTACATCACTTGGCGTATCGTATACACCGTTTTAGTTTTTGTGCTCTTTATTGGCATTGTAGTGTGGGCTTACGGTAAGGGTCGAAAATCTCGCTTTGATGAAGCGGCGCAATCGATTTTTAGCGAAGATAACAACACAAGTCGAACAGAGACAAAGCAGGAGTCAAACAACAATGACTAGCTTCTGGAGTGCATGGATTATCGTTATTACCTTAGCCTTTTTGCTAGGGATTATTTGGTTGTTGCGCTGGAATATGAGCAACTACACCCACATTGAAGAAGGCGAACCCATGGATCATGAGTTCGACGGCATTGTGGAAATTAACAACCCGTTACCACGCTGGTGGACTATTTTGTTCTGGATCACCATCGTCTGGGGTTTCATTTATTTGGCACTCTACCCTGGCCTTGGTAACTTTAAAGGTTTGCTGGGCTGGACCAGTTCCAACCAAGGGGTGCTGTCGGTAGAAGAATCTGAGCTGGCCACTGCGGCAGCCAAAGAAGCTGGCTTAATTGTTCAATATGATCGTGAAGTGGACGATGCTGATGCTGTGTTTGGGCCTATTTTCCAAGCTTTCGCTGCACGCTCAATTGAAGATCTAGCGGCCGACGAGAATGTGCGCAAAATTGGTCAACGCTTATTCTTGCAGAACTGCGCCCAGTGTCATGGTTCCAATGCGATGGGTGGCAAAGGCTTCCCTAACCTAACCGATACCGACTGGTTGTATGGTGGCAGCCCTGAAGCCATCAAGCATACCTTAATCAATGGTCGTCAAGGCGCGATGCCAGCTTATGGCGAAACCTATTCAGCGAAACAGATCAGTGAACTGGCGAACTACGTACTCAGTTTAAGTGGTCGTAAAGTTGACCCGGTAATGGCTGAAGCCGGTAAAGCAAACTTTGTCGTATGTTCGGCATGTCATGGTGTTGATGGTAAAGGCAATCAAATGCTTGGCGCGCCAAATTTAACCGACAATATTTGGCTTTACGGTGGCTCGCAAGCAGCCATTGAAGAGACTCTGTTGAACGGCCGTAACGGCGTAATGCCAGCATTTATCGATACCCTGGGCGAAGACAAAATTCACGTGATTAGTTCATACGTGTATGGTTTATCGCAACAGCAGTAATGCGAACCCCGCTCCGGCGGGGTTATTTTCTAGAGGTGTAAACCTGTCATGAATAAACCTTGGTATAAGCAGTTTTGGCCGTGGTTTTTAATGTCTCTGCCGTTCTCTGTAATTATTGCCATGATTGTCACCCTAAGTATTGCCAGCCAATATGGCGATAACCCTATGGTGGTTGATGATTATTACAAAAAAGGGCGCGGTATTAATGCTCAAGTTGCCAAAGTAGAGGCTGCACAAGCGCTTGGTATTAGTTTTGATTTTCAACAACGTGAGCAAACATTTGAGCTCAACTATCGCACTGGCAAACCAGAGCAACTTACCGCTTTAACAGTAGCTTTTTATCACAGTACCCAAGCCGAGCGCGATTTCACCACCACCCTGAGCGCCGATGCCAATGGCGTGTTTCGTGGCGCCTTACCAGACAATGCAGCAGGTAAATGGACGATTACCATTACCCCATTCGACAATAGCTGGCGCTTAAGTCAGCAGATCGTGCTGCCATCGACGTTGAAAAAACATCTGCAGCCACTCACCTACGGGGTTTAAGTGATGGCGGTCACACTGCCCGAGCCACCTGCCGGCTTATGCTTTCATTGCTTACAACCGCTCCCTAAACACGGCGGTTATAGCGTGCAGTTGCAACAACGTGACTATGCCGTGTGCTGTTATGGTTGTCAGGCAGTCGCGCAAACTATCGCTGAGCAAGGCTTACTGCATTTCTATCAATTCCGTGACACCCGTAATCCGCTCAACGTGCCGTTAGTGCCCGAAGAACTGCAACGCTTTGATGCTTACGACGATGAGCGTCTACAGCAGCAGTTTACCCGTGATGATGCGAGCACTGGAGCACGTGAAACCGCGCTATCCGTTGAGGGTATGAGCTGCTCCGCCTGTGCTTGGTTGATTGAAAAACACCTGGCACCACTTCCTGGCATTAGCAAGGTTACCGTAAACGCCAGTAGTGAACGGATTACTATCGCCTGGCAGCCGCAGCACACTAAACTCAGTACTATTCTCAAGCATATTGCCGAACTGGGCTATCGCGCGCTACCGTTTCAAAGCGCCAGCCAAGAGCATGATTTTAAAAAGCGTCGGCGTTATTTCGTCACGCGGCTTGGGGTGGCCGGTTTAGCCACCATGCAAGTTATGATGATCGCGATAGGCCTATATTTTGGCATGGTTAGCGATCTTGATGACTCGTTACGGCAATTTTTGTGGTGGATGAGCCTGTTGTTAGCCACCCCGGTGCTGCTGTTTAGCGCCCAGCCGTTTTACTTGAGCGCCCTGCGCAGTATTCAAGCACAGCGGCCTAATATGGATGTGCCAGTTAGTTTGGCGCTGCTCAGCACCTATATCGCCAGCGCCTATGCCACCATCACTGATCAAGGCGAAATTTACTTTGAATCAGTGTGCATGTTCACGTTTTTTCTATTATTAGGTCGGTATTTAGAGTTGCTCGCTCGGCAACGCGCAGTCAGTGCTGCGGCCAACTTAATAAAACTCCTCCCAGCAGTGGCCCAGCGTAAGACTGCCGATGGCCAACTCGAGTATGTCGCGGTCGCTGATGTGCAGGCCGATGATATGGTGGTCGTAGCCCCTGGCGCCACCATACCGGTCGATGGCATCCTCGCGCAACCGAGCGCTGCCGTCAGCGAAGCCTTGATGACCGGCGAAAGTCGCGCTATCGAGAAACGCGCGGGTGATACCGTATTAGCAGGTAGTGTGAATCAACAACAAATTCTTCAAGTAAAGGTTACCGCTACCCAGCAAAATACCGTGTTAGCTAGTATCGTCGCGCTGCAAGATCTTGCCTTGTCGCGCAAACCTAAGTGGGTAGAAAATGCTGAGAGCTTAGCCCAAACGTTTGTGAAACAAGTGCTGATAATGGCCCTAGTGACCTTTCTTATATGGACTTGGATAGCGCCAAGCGAGGCATTCTGGGTCACCATTGCGGTATTGGTGGCAACCTGTCCATGCGCACTCGCGCTGGCTGCACCCACCGCTGTTACCGGAGCGATTCACAACCTTAATAAGCAAGGTGTGATTGTTCGTAATGCCGATGTGCTTACCCGCATGAGCGCTATTAAGACCGTATTTGTTGATAAAACCGGTACGCTAACCGATGGTCAATTCTCGCTGTTACAGCATTATCAGCACAATTCTGATTATAGTCTTGACTCTTTGTTAGCGCTCACCCAAGCACTTGAGCGCTATTCGCAGCATCCACTCGCGTTACCGTTACAGCAACTCAGCCAAACCCAGTATGATGTTGCTGCGGTTGAGGTACAGTCAAGTTGTGGCGTGGCTGGTCAGTGGCAACAACAGTCATTGCGGTTAGGGAGTCTTGCCTGGATCCGGCAATGGCATGCTGATTTTCACCCACAACTGCCATCAGCCAATGTCTTTCTTGCCAGTTCCACTGCTGTGCTATTGGAATTGCAGGTCGGTGACCAGCTGCGCAGTGGTGCCGCAGATACCGTAGCAGCCTTGCAGCGTTTAGGGTTGAATGTGGTGATGTTAACGGGTGATCGGGCCGAATTAGCTGCGCCCATTGCGGCGCAATTAGGAATTACCGAGGTACATGCTCAGTGCCTTCCTGCCGATAAACTGGCATTACTGGCGCAACGTCAGCAACAGCATGCGGTTATGATGATTGGTGACGGTATGAATGATGGCCCAGTGTTAGCGCAGGCCGATATCTCAGTCAGCTTTGCCCAAGCGAGCGATTTAGCCCGCAGTGCCGCCGACGCCGTGCTATTACGCAATCAATTCAGCGCACTGCTGCCGTTTTATCAAACGGCGCTACGTAGTCAACGGATCATGCACCAGAACGTGCGCTGGGCCTTAGTGTATAATATTGCCATTCTGCCGGTAGCTATGTTGGGTTTGATCACTCCCTACTTTGCCGCATTGGGTATGTCCGCCAGTTCGCTACTGGTGTTACTTAATTCACTGAGACTATATCGCTAATGGACAGCCTCTACGTACTGATTCCAATTGCCATTCTATTCGTGATAGTAGCCGTTGCTATTTTTTTCTGGGCCGTACGCAGTGACCAATTTGAAGACCTAGAGCGGCAGGGTATGAGTATTCTTCTCGACGATGATGCCAAATCTACCGGCTCTGATAAGGATAACAACAACCCATGAACGTTGATGCCTTCGCGGCGTTGCTTATGGGGCTGTCCGGTGCTGGACATTGTTTAATGATGTGCGGTGGCTTAGCAGGGGCGTTGGGGCAACATGCTACATGGCGCCAGTTGATACTCTACAACTGCGGCAGAATTACCTCCTATGCTGCGGCCGGTGCACTCCTTGGAGCAGCTTTTACCACGCTCGCCAATGCATCAATGCATGGCTTAATCTACCTGCGACTCTTGGCAGCAATGTTATTGGTTCTGCTCGGGCTGTACTACGGCGGCTGGTGGCTTGGGCTACGGCACCTCGAAGCTATCGGCAAACCATTCTGGCGACTATTGCAGCCACTCGCTCTGCGCAGCCGCAATGGCCGCGGTTATTCCTCTGTTATTCTCGCTGGCATGGTCTGGGGCTGGTTACCT
>CAYXGO010000107.1:0-5665 GCA_964464575.1 uncultured Pseudomonas sp.
ATCAACAGTAGCACTGCTTAATGCACTGGGGCCGTCATCGACCGCATCGCCACTCAGTTTGATCCGCAAGCGTAAATCGTTGGGTGAATCGGCGTGTCGCAATGCATTTTCGAGGGTAATTTGCTCGGCTTTGTACAAGTCGAACAGCGCTTGGTCAAAGGTTTGCATACCCAGCTCGCGGGAACGTGACATGATATCTTTGATTTCACCCATGTCATGGGTGGCAATTTTTTCGGCAATAATAGGGCTATTCAACAGCACTTCAAATGCAGCGGCGCGACCGCCATTTTTCTTCGGCACCAATTGCTGCGCCACAATGCCACGTAAATTCAATGACAGGTCAAACATTAACTTATGAACCTTGTCGGCCGGAACCAACTGCGCAATACGCTCAATCGCCTGGTTAGCGTTGTTGGCGTGCAATGTTGCAACACAAAAGTGACCCGTTTCAGCAAAGGTTAAGGCGTACTCCATCACTTCTTGCGAGCGAATTTCACCCACCAAAATCACATCAGGTGCTTGCCGTAGCGAACTTTTCAAGGCGGCTTCGAAAGACTCAGTATCAGTGCCTACTTCGCGCTGCGTGACCATACACTGGCCATGTTCATGAACGAATTCAACCGGGTCTTCAATGGTTAAAATGTGGCCTTTGCTATTATGGTTGCGATGGCCAATCAGTGCCGCCAAGCTGGTCGACTTACCGGTGCCTGTGCCACCAACCACCAGCATCAAACCACGTTTACTCATGATTAAGTCGACTAAGATTTTCGGTAGTTTTAGCTGCTCTACGGTGGGGATTTCGGTGACAATTCGACGCACCACCATACCGGCGCGTTCACGTTGCCAAAAGGCACTCACACGGAAGCGCCCGATGCCCTCACGAAAAATCGCAAAGTTCGCCTCTTTATGCGTCATGTACTCATCTAAATGCGCTTCACCAAGTGCTTCCTTGACCACTGCCAATGCGGCACTGTCACTCAGTTTTTGATCAATCAGCGGAATTAATTCACCATCAATTTTTGCACTCGGTGCCAAGCGAGCCGATACAAACAGGTCAGAGCCATTGCGCTCAACCATGGTTTTCAAAAGTTTATCTAAAATCATTGTGATTTCCTCGGCTCTCAGCCTGAGTTACGCAAAGGTATCTTTATTGGCGGCTTTCCCTTTCGCGTCCAGTTTGGACACCAAACCCTGATTCACCAGATTCTGTAAACATTGATCCAGGGTTTGCATACCATGTGCAGCACCGGTCTGAATTGATGAGTACATTTGTGCAATTTTATCTTCACGAATTAAGTTTTTGATAGCTGGTGTCGCAATCATAATTTCATGCGCCGCAACACGACCGCCACCGACTTTTTTCAACAGTGTTTGTGAGATAACCGCCCGCAATGATTCCGACAGCATCGAGCGAACCATCGGCTTCTCATCACCAGGAAACACGTCAACAATACGGTCAATGGTTTTTGGTGCCGAGGTGGTGTGCAAGGTGCCGAACACTAAGTGACCTGTTTCTGCTGCAGTCATCGCTAAGCGAATTGTTTCTAAGTCACGCATCTCGCCCACCAGAATCACATCAGGGTCTTCCCGCAGTGCTGAGCGCAAGGCGTTACTAAAACTATGGGTGTCGCGGTGAACCTCACGCTGGTTGATTAAGCTGCGTTTGTTCTGATGAACAAATTCAATCGGGTCCTCAATGGTCAAAATATGATGATGCTTATTCTCATTGATGTAATCAATCATCGCCGCCAAGGTAGTTGATTTACCCGAACCAGTTGGCCCGGTTACCAACACCAAACCGCGAGGGTTGTCAGAAATAGTGCGGAAGATATCGGGTGCGTTGAGCTGTTCAAGCGTCAACACCGTACTTGGAATAGTCCGTAATACAGCGCCAGCACCGCGGTTTTGTACAAATACGTTAACCCGGAAGCGGGCTAAGTCGGGAACTTCAAAGGAGAAGTCAGCCTCTAAGTTCTGCTCATACTCTTTGCGCTGGCGGTCGTTCATGATGTCATACACCAGCTCTTGCACTTGCTTGTGGCTTAGCGCCGGAATATTAATTTTACGGATGTCACCATCAACCCGTATCATAGGTGGCGAATCGGCTGACAAATGCAAATCTGACGATTTGTGTTTGACGGCAAAACTGAGTAATTCGGTAATATCCATACGACTGCCCCGTTTGTGGTTGTAGTAATCAGTGAAGTCTCTTACATGATAAATAGCATAGCTGAACGTTTAACAGAAGTCCGTAGTTCAATCTCGACGGCCTGTTTGCAATGTCAACGCGACAGCAATGAGGTTACTTTAATTGCCGTCAGTAAGACCAAACCCAGCGCCGCTATTGCTGCGGCAATGACTGCCGGACAGCGCCACTTCGGTGAAAACTATGTGCAAGAAGCGCTACAAAAAATTCAGCACTTTGCTAACCATGCTGACTTGGTCTGGCATTTTATTGGGCCTATTCAAAGTAATAAGACCCGTGATATTGCCGAACATTTTAACTGGGTACACAGTGTTGATCGTAGCAAGATAGCGCAACGCTTGAACCAACAACGGCCGTCACAACTGGGCCGCTTAAACGTGTTGATTCAGGTTAATATTGATGATGAAGGGAGTAAAGCTGGTGTCGCACCCGAGCAGGTTGCCGCGCTGGCTGCAGAAATTACCCAATTACCCAATCTGCTACTACGCGGCTTAATGGCGATACCACGCCCGCAATCTGATCGCGCCGCCCAAGCGCATAGCCTAGCTGCCATGCAACGGTTGTTTTTAGGCTTACAGGCCCAATATAGTCAGTTAGATACCCTATCAATGGGCATGAGCGACGACCTTGATGTCGCTATTGAGCACGGCGCCACTATGGTACGCATTGGTACCGCTATTTTTGGCCGTCGCGACAGTAACGAACCGATTAGGAGCACTGAATGACCGTACAACCGCGCAGTATCGCCTTTATTGGCGCTGGCAATATGACCCAAAGTATTGTCGGCGGCATGGTCAAAAATGGTTACCCGGCCAACTACATCACCGTCAGTAACCCAAGCATGGGCAAGCTTGAGCGCCTGCAACAGCAATGCGGCGTTGCTATTACACAAGATAACAATCACGCTGTCGGCAACGCTGATGTGGTGGTACTCGCGGTAAAACCGCAGCTAATGGCCGCGGTATGTGAGCAACTGAAACAATCGGTCACCAACCTAAGTGATAAATTAATCATTAGTATTGCCGCTGGTATTCGCTTGGCCAAATATCAGGAGTACTTGGCGGCCGAGCGAATTATTCGAGTCATGCCAAACACCCCCAGCTTAGTCGGCCAAGGCATGACCGGTTTAGTCACCCAGGCAGCAACCAGCGCTGCCGACCGTGAGTTTGCCAGTAGTATTTTCGACCGCGTAGGCAAAACCCCGTGGGTTGACGATGAAGATCAAATGGATATTTTGTCGGCGTTAGCAGGCAGTGGCCCAGCTTATTTTTTCGAGTTTATGGCCAGCCTGCAAAAAGCTGCGGTGGCACTGGGCTTTAACCATCAACAAGCGCGTATACTGGTTAATCAGACCGCGCTCGGTGCGGCCGCTATGGCGACCAGTAGCGAGCTTGAACTGCCCGATTTGCGCGCTCAAGTGACCAGTAAAGGCGGTTCTACCGCCAAAGGTATTGAAGTTTACCAAGCTGCAGATGTTGATTTTATCTCGGAACAAGCACTGCATGCGGCCGTTAAACGTAATCAAGAAATGGCGCAACTTTTTTAAGGAATCATCATGGATGCCATGAACTTTCTCATTAACATCGTCTTTGATCTGATGATCATTGTGGTGATCTTAAGGCTTTGGTTGCAGCTCGTTCGGGCTGATTTCTACAACCCAGTCAGTCAATTTGTAGCGCGCGCTAGCAACCCGCTGATACAGCCTTTACGCCGTGTTGTACCCATGCTGGGATCATTCGACTTCGCCAGCTTAGTACTTGCTCTGCTGCTCGGTGCGGCGAAAATACTGACCTTAAGTGCCGTTAACAGCTTTGCAATGGCGCCGCTGCAAATCGCCCTATTCGCTGGCCTGAGTGTGCTAGCGCAAACCCTCGATTTAATCTTTTGGTTGGTCGTCATACGGGCATTATTGAGTTGGTTCAGCCGCGGCTACAACCCTATGGAAGCCATTCTTCATCAGCTAACTGAACCATTGATGGCACCTATTCGGCGTATTTTACCACCCATGGGGGGGTTAGATTTATCTGCCATGCTGCTGATTATCGCCATTATTTTTGTACAACGCTTACTGGGATTATAGGCCATGAAAAATATACTCAGCACGGTGTTATTGCTCAGCTCGCTGCTGTTTATCCAGAGCGTAAGCGCCCAGCAGGCGATGCGTTTAGGCCCTTGGGAAGTACATTACAATGCCTTTAACTCCACGCTTCTGCGCGCTGAAATGGCACAGCAATATGACTTAGAGCGTAGCAGCACCTTAGCAACCTTAAACATTACCGTGCTCGCTGCTGATGAGCCCGGTAAACCGGCGCAGAAAGTCACCGTGACTGGCTACAGTATGAATCCGCTTAGCCAGCAACAGCGGCTCGATTTTAATCAAGTCATTGAAGGTGACGCGGTTTACTATTTGGCTCAGGCACGCTTTACCAATCTCGAAACACTACGTTTTTTTATCACCATTGATGATGGTAAACAGCAACAGACCTTGCGTTTCCATAAGGAATTTTGGGCCAATTAATGCTTAGCTGCTGACATTGGTTAGCAGCTTCACCCCTACTGTAGCTATAGCACCAGTTTTGTCATCTAATTCACGAACGGTCAGTTGCACGCCGCCTAATTTTAGCTGGTCGCCAACCACCACACGGCGGTGAAACTTCTCATTGAAATAACTGGCGATAGTATGTTTGGCGCTTTCTAGCGGTAACTGACCCACCGGATAAAACGCCGCTACTGCCACCAGCGTGACATCGCCACGTAAACTAAAATCACCAAAAAAGCTGGTACTGTTGAGCGCTTGGCGTTGACCACCAGCAGCCAGCACGCGGCTCACGTCATCAACATGCTGTGCTTTGGCTACCACCATCACCGTATCACCGTCGCTAAAACGCAGTGAACTATGATTAGGATACCATTCACCATTGCGCAGCACCCCTACACACTCAACTGGCACCGACCAGCGCAGCTCATTCCAGCTATGATCACAAGCTGGTGAACGATCGCTCATAGTGAAAGCAAACAGTTCCAGTGGATCTTTACTACTCACACGGTCTAATGGCATGCGACCATCTGGCTCAGCACTGGGCGGCACTTCAAGCCCTAACCAGCGAGCCAAACCGGCTAAGGTCCAGCCCTGTAAAATTAATGAGATAAGCACAACCACAAAGGCGATATCGAAGAATAACTGCTGATTTTCAATGTTCATTAACCACGGATACAGCGCCAAAATAATCGGCACAGCGCCACGCAACCCGACCCAGCTCATAAACACCTGCTCACGCCACGGAAAGGTAAATGGCAGCAAACTCACCCAAACTGCAATGGGTCGGGCGATGAAAATCATCATCAGCGCTACGGTTAATGATAGCTGCCAGTGCTCCATTAAATGTGATGGCGTAACGAGCAAGCCGAGGATCAGGAACATCATGATTTGACTCAGCCAAGCCAAGCCATCCTGCACCT
>CAYXGO010000108.1:0-5648 GCA_964464575.1 uncultured Pseudomonas sp.
ACCTAAGCATGGCAGAGTGTTCAGTCCAGCCTATGATCAGGCCCTCAATCAAGTGCTGCAACAGGGCTGTTGGAGTGAGCATGTGGCGGTGGGTGGTGATACCGAGTGGGAAGCACAACTGCTCGATCAAGCCGGTTCAGCCTTTGCGGTATATTATCAACGGCAGCGCAGTGGCGAGGTGAACTGGGCGTTAATTGGCGAGCACAACGTCGATAACGCCTTGATGGCGATTGCCGCGGCACATCATGTCGGGGTGTCCGTTGCCACTAGCTGCGAGGCGCTCGGGCAGTTTAAAAATACGCGCCGGCGGATGGAATTACGCGGCGAGGTGGGGCAGATACGTGTGTATGACGACTTTGCTCACCACCCCACAGCTATTGCCACCACCCTTGCTGGCTTACGCGCCAAGGTTGGGCAACAGCGAATTTGGGCGGTACTGGAGCCACGTTCAAATACCATGAAGCTTGGTGTGCATGCTGATCAGCTTGCCAGCGCCCTTGTTGCCGCCGACCAGGTACTGATGTTGCAGCCGCAAGGTTTGACTTGGTCGGCTGCTGACTATCTGCCACACGCGCAGGTGTTTCAGTCGGTCAGTGATATTCTAGCCCATTTGGCCGTGCAACTGCAGCCGCATGATCACGTACTGATTATGAGTAACGGTGGCTTTGATAACATTCATAACCGCTTGCTACAGCAGCTTTCGGTCACCACGGAGTCGTCTTCATGAATTCAGCCATTACCTTAGCCATCACCGGCGCTTCAGGAGCACCCTACGCAGTGCGCTTGTTGGAGTGTTTATTGGCCCAGCAGCAACAGGTGCATGTGTTGTTATCCAGCGCCGCCCGCGTGGTGTTTGCCACCGAGCTAAATTGGCAATTGCCAGCCAGCCCACAGGCCACAGCGCAAGCTTTACAGGAGCGCTTTCAGGTTAGCGCAGAACAACTGCAAGTGTATGGCAAAGAACAGTGGTTTGCGCCGGTCGCTTCCGGTTCTGCGGCGCCGAAAAAGATGGTGGTGTGCCCATGTTCAACGGGTACACTTTCTGCCATTGCCAACGGTGCCAGCGACAACCTGATTGAACGCGCTGCCGATGTAGTGATCAAGGAGCGCGGCCAGCTAATTTTACTGCCGCGCGAAATGCCGCTGTCAGCGATTCACCTAGAAAACATGCTAAAATTAGCACGTCTTGGTGTGACCATCATGCCAGCTGCACCGGGTTTTTATCATCAGCCGCAAACTATCGACGATCTGATCGATTTTGTGGTGGCCCGCATACTAGACCATCTCGGCCTTAAGCAAACCATTCAACCGCAATGGGGTTACGGACAGGAGTCGTCATAACCGATGAAAGCATTATCAATTCGTGGCTTACGTAAAGTTTATAAGGGTGGCGTAGAAGCCCTTAAAGGTATTGATTTGGATGTCAATCAAGGCGATTTCTTTGCCTTGTTGGGCCCTAACGGTGCCGGCAAATCGACTACCATTGGCGTTATCTCTAGCTTAGTGAATAAAACCGCTGGCACTGTCAGCGTGTTTGGCTATGACCTTGATACTCAGTTGGTGGATTTGAAGCGCCAAATTGGGTTAGTACCGCAAGAATTCAATTTCAACCAGTTTGAAACAGTGCAGCAAATCGTTGTCAACCAAGCCGGCTATTACGGCGTGCCGCGCGATGTTGCCAAGCAACGCTCGCAACAATACCTGACTCAGCTCGGGTTGTGGGAGAAGCGTAATAGCCCTGCGCGCACTTTGTCGGGTGGCATGAAACGCCGCTTGATGATCGCTCGTGCGCTACTCCATGAACCGAAATTGCTGATCCTCGATGAGCCGACCGCAGGGGTAGATATTGAACTGCGCCGCAGCATGTGGGACTACCTAGAGCAAATTAACAAGCAGGGTATCACCATTATTTTGACCACTCACTACCTGGAAGAAGCTGAGAGTTTGTGTCGCAATATCGCCATTATCGATGGCGGTACGATTATTGAGAACACTTCAATTAAGCGCTTATTGGCAACCTTGAATATGGAAACCTTTGTGCTCGATCTCGACCCCAACACCGTGAGCGGGTCAGTGACGTTGCAGGATTTCCAATGGCGCCAAGTTGATGACCACACTCTTGAAGTGGACGTGCAAAAGAGCAAAGGCCTGAACAGTGTGTTCGCGCAACTCAGTGAGCAAAGTATTCAAGTGCTATCAATGCGCAATAAAGCCAACCGCTTAGAAGAATTGTTTGTCAATTTAGTTGAGCAAGGCCGTCAGAGCGGCAGCAAAGCAGGAGCGAAGTAATGTCTGGGTTCAATAGCATTGCCTTGAAAACTATCTGGATCAAAGAATGCACGCGGTTCTTGCGAATTTGGGTGCAAACGTTGGTGCCGCCAGCAATTACCATGACGCTGTATTTCATTATTTTTGGCAGCATTGTCGGTTCTCGTATTGGTGAAATGGGTGGCCGCCCGTACATGGAATTTATTGTCCCTGGGCTGATTATGATGTCGGTGATCACCAACTCCTATTCCAACGTGGCATCGTCATTCTTTAGCGCTAAATTTCAGCGCAACATTGAAGAAATGCTGGTCGCACCGGTATCCACTGCGGTCATTATTGCCGGTTATGTGGGTGGTGGTGTGGCGCGTGCCCTAGTAGTGGCGGTGATTGTTACGCTAGTGAGTTTTCTATTTGTAGATAACGTGCAGTTGCATCACGGAATTATTTTGGTGCTGACGGTGATTCTGACCTCAACACTATTTTCACTGGCGGGCCTGATCAATGCGGTGTACGCCAAAACCTTTGATGACATCTCCATTGTGCCGACCTTTGTACTGACGCCATTGACCTATTTGGGTGGGGTATTTTTTAGCATTAGCTTACTCCCTGGTATGTGGCAAACCATCGCCCAAGCCAACCCAATTGTTTACATGGTCAATGCCTTCCGTTATGGCTTCTTGGGCATTTCTGATGTGCATGTGGGCGTAGCCATGGGCGTGATTGTGCTGTTTAACCTGGCGTTTTTTGTCATCGCCTATCAACTATTACAACGTGGCGTAGGTATCCGTTCGTGATCGATGAGTCACGTCCGGTTACCACCAATCAGCACGGCAATCATGATGATTTGGTGAAAGTGGTGATGCGCCATTTGCGTGCCCCCTTTCAAAAGCCCATTCAAGCGCATAACCGTGAAGCCTTTAATCAGGCCCAGCAGTTGCTGGCTGATTGGGATGGTCCGCTGATCCTCGATTCGTGTTGTGGCGTGGGTGAGAGTACCGCGTGGTTAGCGCGCGAAAATCCAGATGCCCTAGTCATTGGGGTGGATAAATCAGCGCACCGTTTAGCACGCCATGCGCATTATCAGGCCGCCGAGGCAGGTCACCGTTACTTGCTGGTGCGTGCTGATCTGATGGATTTTTGGCGTTTGGCAGTGGCAGCGCATTGGCAGCCAAAGCAGCACTATATTTTGTACCCGAACCCGTGGCCGAAAGCAGCGCATTTTAGCCGTCGTTGGCATGGCAGCCCGGTGTGGCCTTATGTGATTGGCCTCGGCGGTGAATTAGTGATGCGTTCCAATTGGGTGATGTATTTGACCGAAGTAGCGAGCAGTCTGGCTTTGGTCAATTGCGCCGCAACCATAAGCCCATTGTTACATCAGCATCAACCGATTACGCCGTTTGAACGTAAGTATCAACGTAGTCGCCAACAACTGTGGGAATTACGTGCCCAGTTACCCGAAGATGGTCGCTATTTTTCTGCAATAGAGGCAGAATAGTTGCCCGTTTTAGCTTTTTAACAAGGAATTGCGCTTGGCCAACGATATTTTCGCCGAAGTCAGTCAAGAAGCGTTACTGAAGATCTTCACCATTCCAGAGGCGCCAGATTCAACCCTCGGTAAGATCGAAAAGCATCTCTCTGAAAATCTCATGGGGTTTCTCGGTGAGCGCATTGTTGCGCGCGAGAAGCCCTTGCATGAAATTGAACAGGTGTTCAACGCCAGCGAAATTCCTGAATTGCCGCGTTATGTCTCGGACCATACCGAGTTTTTATTGAATAACTTGGTGGCGCATTCGGTGCATACCGCCTCGCCACGTTTTATTGGCCACATGACCTCGGCATTGCCGTACTTTTTGCTGCCACTGGCAAAATTGATGGTTGGTCTTAATCAAAATCTGGTCAAGATTGAAACCTCGAAAGCCTTTACCCCACTTGAGCGCAACGTGCTCGGCATGCTGCATCATTTGGTCTATCAGCGTGATAGTCAGTTCTATCAGCGCTGGATGCATAGCGCCCAGCACTCACTCGGAGCCATGTGTTCAGGCGGCACCATTGCGAACATCACCGCGTTGTGGGTGGCGCGCAACTTATTATTGAAACCTGAGGGCGAGTTTGCTGGTATCAGTGTCGAGGGTTTAGCCGCTGGGCTGGCGCACTATGGTTATAAGCGCCTAACTATTATGGTGTCAGAACGCGGCCATTACTCGCTGGGTAAAGCTGCCGACGTGCTCGGTATTGGCCGACGTAATCTAATCGCCGTAGCCACCGATGAGAATAATCGCATCCGCGTTGATAAACTGCGTGAGGCCTGTGCCCAAGTAGCTGCCGATGGTGGCAAGGTACTGGCGATTATTGGTGTGGCGGGTACCACCGAAACCGGCCACATTGACCCACTTAATGAGTTGGCCGATGTTGCCAGTGATGTCGGCGCTCATTTTCACGTTGATGCAGCCTGGGGTGGTGCCACTTTAATGTCGAATAATCATCGCCATTTGTTAGCCGGCATTGAACGCGCTGATAGTGTCACTATTGATGCCCACAAACAAATGTATGTGCCCATGGGGGCAGGTATGGTGCTATTTCGCGACCCCAGTATGGTGCGTGCTATTGAGCATCACGCCGAATATGTCATTCGCCATGGGTCCAAAGATCTCGGTGCGCACACGATGGAAGGCTCACGGCCGGGTATGGCCATGATGGTCTACTCAGCATTGCAAGTGATGGGCCGCCAAGGCTTTGAATTGCTGATTGATCAGAGTATTGAAAAGGCCAAACTGTTCGCCACGTTGATTGCCGAGCAAGATGACTTTGAGGTCATCAGTGAGCCGCAACTGTGCTTACTGACGTACCGTTTTATTCCGGCCAAAGTGAAACAGGTGATAGGCCGCGCCAATGCAGAGCAAATCAAGCGCATTATGCCGCACTTGAATGCCTTAACGCGGTTTATTCAAAAGCGCCAACGTGAAACCGGCACCTCGTTTGTATCGCGGACCAAAATTACCCCAGCGCAATACCATCGTGAGCCCACGGTAGTATTTCGGGTGGTATTAGCCAACCCGTTAACCACCGCAGACATGTTACGCGAGATCTTAGCTGAACAACGGAAGATTGCGGCACAAGCCATGAGCCTGCGCTCTGCACTGTATACCGAGCTACGCGAATTAGGCTTGGTTCGCGACTAACGCGTGACCTGCAGGTTATCGATCAGTCGGGTTTTACCTAAATACGCGGCAACAACAATGACTAACTCGTTGTCGTTGCTGCTCGGCTCAGCCAGATCACTGCGCCGCCGCACACTCAGATAGTCAATCCGAAAACCACCTTGTTGTAACCGATCTGTTGCTTCGGCTACTGCCGGTTCAATGGCGTTACCAGCTTTGAGT
>CAYXGO010000109.1:0-5543 GCA_964464575.1 uncultured Pseudomonas sp.
GTCGCAAAAGAATTGCCTGATATTCGCATCAATGCGCATTTACACAAAGATAAACTAACGTGGTATTTAGACCTTTCCGGCGATAGTCTCCATCGTCGTGGTTATCGCCAGCAACAGGGCGCTGCACCGTTGCGTGAAACCTTAGCCGCAGCGGTAGCTTTACGGGCAGGTGTGAACGCCCAAACAGGCGTGGTCTATGACCCATTTTGCGGCTCTGGAACTCTCCTGCTAGAAGCCGCCATGATCTGTTTTGATCGCGCTCCGGGGCTAAGCCGACGTGGTTGGGGCTTTGAACAATGGTTAGGTCACGATGAGGCACTGTGGCAGCAATTGCTGACTGAGGCAGAACAGCGTTTTAACGCCGCCTTTCAAGCCAGTCGTGCAGAATTCATCGGTGTTGATAGTGACGCTCGTATGATCGCCATTGCTCAACAAAATGCCGAACGTCTTGGCTTTGCCGATTGCATGCGCTGGCAGCAAGGTTTAGCAGAACAAAACGTGCCTGAAATCAGCGAAGTTAACCACCAAAATCAACGCTTGTTAGTCACTAATCCGCCCTATGGTGAGCGGCTCGGGGAAGAGGTCGAGACCCTGTTGCTTTATCGGCGCTTTGGTGCACATCTACGCCAGCAGTTTCATGGCTGGCAGTTAGCTGTATTGGCAGGCGATGAGAGCCTGTTAAAACGGATGAAGTTGCGTAGCCATAAGAAATATAAGCTCTACAACGGTGCTATAGAGGTTTTATTAGCGCTGTATGACTTAACTGAAGAGCAAGTTGAGTTTACTCAAGCGCAATCAACTGATTTAGCTAACCGATTGAAAAAGAATTATAAACAATTAGAAAAGTGGGCAGCAAAAGAGGGGCTGAATGGTTGGCGTGTCTATGATGCTGACCTACCTGAATACAATGCAGCCATTGATATTTATCACGACTATGTGGTGATTCAAGAATACGCAGCACCGAAAGATATTCCAGAGGCTGTGGCGAAGGAACGGTTGTGGTTTTTGATTGATACCGTGGCACAGGAACTGCCTTTTGCCGCCGACCATATCACCTTAAAAGTGCGTCAGCGCCAGGCTGGTAAGTCACAGTATCAAAAGCAACAGCCACGTGGGCTCACCACGTTAGTGCACGAATACGGCGCACAATTTCAAGTTAATCTGAGCGATTATTTGGATACCGGATTATTTCTGGACCATCGTTGGGCGCGCCGTGAGCTAGGTAAATTAAGCCAAGGTAAAGCGGTCTTAAACCTGTTTGCGTACACCTGTACCGCATCGGTCCATGCAGCGCTAGGCGGTGCTCGCGAAGTGGTGTCCGTCGATTTGTCGAAGACTTATCTAGCTTGGGGCGAAGAAAACTTTCGTTTAAATGGCATAAACCCGCGTAAACACAGCTTTATCCAGGCCGATTGCTTGCAATGGCTGCGGGAACAACGCCCACAACAGCGCTTTGATGTGATCTTTCTTGATCCACCGACATTTTCCAATTCAAAACGCATGGACGATGTACTCGATGTGCAACGTGACCACGTGCTATTGCTCAAGCTAGCGGCACGCTTGTTGACCCAAGATGGGGTGATTTTGTTCTCCAATAATAATCGCAAGTTCAAACTTGATGACGAAGGGCTCGCTGAGATTTTCTTACGCGCCGAAAACTGGACGCAGCGATCATTATCGCCTGATTTTGCTCGTAACAAGCGTATTCATCACTTGTTTAAGGTGACCCACCTTGACTGAGTTTTATCTATTGAGCAAAAGTCAGTGCCCGTTATGCGATGAGGCCCTGGCTTACCTACAACAATTACCACTACAACAAGCTATTACCCTTCATCAGGTTGATATTGCTAGCGATGAGCAGTTATGTCGCGAGTATGGCTGGCTAGTCCCAGTGCTAATCCGCGCCGCAGATGATGCTGAATTACGCTGGCCTTTTGGTGATAAATTAATGGAGTTTTTACAGCCATGAGTATTGTACGCCTGCAGAATGCCCAACTCGCATTTGGCGACCATGCCGTTTTAGATGGCGTTGATTTAGTTATTGAAGCGCAGGAACGACTGTGTTTGGTCGGCCGTAATGGCGCTGGTAAATCAACCTTAATGAAGGTGCTTGATGGCACCACCTTAGTTGATGGGGGAGAGGTTCAACTGGTCGGCTCTACGCGTATCGCGCGCTTACCGCAGGATCCTCCGGCAAATTCGGCGCAATCGGTCTATGATTATGTTGCTGAGGCGTTTGCCAGTACAGGCGAGCTGTTAAAACGCTATCATCAGGTCATGGAACAACTCAGTCACGACGCCAATGATAAGGTGCTGCAGCAGTTATCGCAATTACAGAATGAGCTTGAAGCCGCTGATGCTTGGCAATTACCAACGCGTATCGAGCAGGTGCTCACACAGCTCGGCATCCCTCATGATGCCACCATGGATGCCCTGTCTGGTGGGTGGTTACGACGCGTTGCTTTGGCTCGAGCACTGGTTATTGAACCCGATCTCTTGCTACTTGACGAGCCAACCAACCACTTAGACGTTGAGATGGTGCAGTGGCTGGAAAAGTTGATTAAAGAATTTCGTGGTGCGGTGCTATTCATCAGTCACGACCGAGCCTTTATTCGTAATTTAGCCACCCGAATTATTGACCTCGATCGGGGTCATTTAACCAGCTATCCGGGTAGCTATGATAAATATCTTGAACTTAAGCAACAATTGCTTGAGGTTGAAGATAGCCAAAACGCTGAATTTGATAAAAAACTAGCTCAAGAAGAAGTCTGGATCCGTCAGGGCGTTAAAGCCCGCCGCACCCGTAACGAAGGGCGTGTAAGAGCGCTGGAGCAATTACGCCGTGAGCGCGCCCAGCGCCGTGAGCAACAAGGCTCGGCCAAGTTGAGTGTGCAACAGTCACAACGCTCCGGCAAAGTGGTGTTCGAGGGCGAGCATCTATATCTAAAATTTGCCGATAAAGTGATTCTCGATGATTTTTCATTGACCCTGCAACGTGGGGATAAGCTGGCCTTGGTCGGAGCGAACGGCTGCGGTAAAAGTACCTTGATTCGAATTATCTTGGGCGATCAGAGTGTTGATAGCGGGGTACTAAAAATCGGCACCAATTTAGCCGTAGCCTATTTTGATCAACATCGTGCGCAACTCGATCCAGAACTAAGTGTGGCGGAAAATATTGGCGATGGTAAACAGGATATAACCTACAATGGGCGTACCCGTCACATTCTGAGCTATCTGCAAGACTTTCTCTTTAGCCCTAAACAAGCGCGCACACCAGTCAAAGCCCTATCTGGTGGTGAACGTAACCGCGCGCTGTTAGCCAAACTATTCTTGCAGCCCAGTAATCTGTTAATTCTCGATGAACCGACCAACGATTTAGACATAGATACCTTAGAACTGCTGGAACAAATCATTGCTGAATATCAAGGTACCGTGATTCTGGTCAGTCACGATCGTGAATTCGTCAATAATACCGCCACAACATCATTGTTATTTGAAGGGCAGGGACGATTAACGGAGATTGTTGGTGGCTTTGAGGAAATCGAGCATTATCTGAAGCAGCGGCAAGCTACGGGAACTAAATCAATCGCGAGGCAGTCAGACAAACCAGCGAATAATGTGGATAAGCCTTCTGCCACTGGGCAAAAAAAGTTATCCTACAAACTGCAACGTGAACTTGAATCAATTCCGCAGCAAATTGCGCAATTAGAGCAACAACAGCAGAGTTTACAGACACAAGCTAACGATCCGCAATTTTATAACCAAGCGCATGACGTAACAGCAGCCGTGCTAGCGCGCTTAGGGCAGATAGAAGATGAGTTGCTAGCGGTGCTTGAGCGCTGGGAAGAATTAGAAAATTTACAACAAGAGAGTCGTTAATTTCATGATGAAAAAGTTTAATTTGGCTACGTTGAGTATCGCCATCCTCGGTAGTTTCTCCGCCGCTGCTGAAGCTGACTTGTACACCGTGCAGCAGCTTGAGACGCCAGCAAACTATCGTAATTTAGTTCCTCGCGATCTGAACGATCAGGGTATGTTAGCGGTATTATCACGCTTACCTCAGGATACCGAAATAGATCTGACTAAACTATCCAGTAGTGCTTTATCAGCGGTTGGCATTCCGAGTGATGCTGACCTAGAAACCTATGAATTAAGTTATACGCAATACAATGGCTTAATAAGCTTATTACAAGACAATGTAAGTGGTAACCTGCTGAATCCGCGTTATGGAACCAATGCAGCGACCAGTTACGATGGTCAAAATTTCCGTGTTATTTCGCCACTGGATGGCCAAGCCGATTTGAGCCGCGCTAATTCAAGTACGATTGATACACAGTTCCTTGGTTTGAATGATAACAATGTATTTGTTGGTTTGACCTCGAGCGCTTATACCGAATTATCGCATACGTATACACCAGCACCGGTAGGTGATGCCGCCCCAGAGTCGCAAACCTTAACCTTTCATCAACGTGAATTCACCTCCAGAGCACTGTGGTTTGATGGCAACAATTATCACACCTATGCGCCGCCAGAAACGGCATATCTCGGTGGTGAATCGCTGATGTTCGATATAAACGACAATAACGTTGCTGTGGGCGCCGTCAGTGTGGCCTTATCGCCGGCAGCACAAGCACGTATCACCGAATGTGAAGAAGCTGACCCCGCCACCAGCACTAATCCGCTTTACGTGTGTGTTTGGAATCAATGGTTTGTTCGCCAAAATGCCTTGGCACCTAATTTGTCCGTATCGTTTTTACAACAACTGGAAATCCCCACCAATCAATCAATTTACGATATGAATGCGGCCAAGTGGCAGTTAGATGCCAATGGAAACGTGATCTCAGTGACGCAGTGGGGTACCTTAATGGACCGCACTGGTGAGGATGATTTAGAAGACTTCTCAAGCTACGCTTATGCCATTAACAATAACGATATCGCTGTAGGTCAGAGCTGGACGTACTTTAATAATGGCCAAGATGACTTTATTGGTAACCCCGCTACGCGTATTAAGAAGCCCGTGGTTTTTATCGGTGATGAAGTACGCTCCATCAGTGATGACACTGGTTATATTTGGGGTAGCGCTCGCGATATCAACAATGACAACGTAGCTATCGGTTTTATGCTGAAAGAAGTACAAGGATTCGTCCGTTACATTGGCTTTAGCTATGACGTTGACAGTGAGAGTCTGACAGAAATGCCGGGCTTTTTTACTGGCTCAAGCACCATTCCCAATGCCGTCAATGATTCAGGCTTAGTGGTTGGTACTGCCGAAATCGATAGTAGCTTGCAGGTCACCCGACGTCGGGTGGGTTTTGTATATGACTTAAATAATCCGAGCACCGGCTTTATCAACCTAAATGATGCTATTGGCTGTGATTCGGGCTTATTTATCGTTTCTGCCGATGCCGTCAACAGCCAAGGTGAGATTTTAGCTACGGCATTGGAACAGGTTGACATAGTGGACGAAAACGGCGAGACCCGTAATGAAATTTTCATCCGTACGGTAAAGCAAACGCAAATTGTCATCCCAGTCAAACTCATAA
>CAYXGO010000110.1:0-5515 GCA_964464575.1 uncultured Pseudomonas sp.
CCATTGCACCAGGCTTTATTGAGACCCCAATGACCGCCACTATGAAACCTGAAGCGATTGAGCGAGCGTTATCGATGGTGCCATTGCGGCGCTGGGGCCAACCTGAAGAAATTGCTCACAGTGCGCGCTACATCATTGAAAATGACTTTTTCAGTGGCCGTGTGGTGGAGATCGATGGCGGTGTGCGGCTGTAATTGATGCGAAAATTACCCCCATTAAATGCGTTAAAAGCGTTTGAAGCAGCGGCCCGTAACCTGAGTTTTACGCGCGCCGCCGATGAGTTGTTTGTCACTCAGGCGGCGGTCAGCCATCAGGTGAAAGCACTAGAGGACTTCTTGGGGGTAAAATTGTTTTTGCGCCGCAACCGCGCCTTGTTGTTGACCGCCGAAGGGCAAACCTACTACCTTGAATTAAAAGAAATATTTGACCATATCTTACAGGCCACCGAGCGCTTAAAAAACGCCACATCGCGGGGCCAATTAACCATTTCGTTGCCGCCGAGCTTCGCTATTCTTTGGTTTGTACCGCGCTTAAGCCGGTTTCGTGATAGCTACCCCGATATCGATGTGCGTATTCGGGCCGTGGATGAAGTCGATGGCTCACTCACCGAAGACGTGGATGTCGCTATATATTACGGTGCCGGCAAATGGCCGGGGCTGAAAGCCTTCAAGTTACACAATGAATATCTCATTCCAGTCTGCTCACCGTTATTACTGAATGGCAAAAAACCGTTGCGTGAGCCACGTGATTTACTCAATCACACCTTATTGCATGATGAAACCCGTAATGCCTGGAAAGATTGGTTCCGCTTGGTTGGCATTGATAAAGATAAAGGCGATAACGGGCCAATCTTCAGTCACTCTAACCTAGCCTTGAAAGCCGCCGTGTATGGACAGGGCATTGCGCTGGCCAATAACGTGCTGGTGAAGCAAGAAATTGAAGCAGGGCATTTAATTCAAATATTCCCCGACGTGCTGCCGCGCAGTAAGTCGTTTTATTTAGTTTGCCGCGAGTCACAGGCCGACGTAGGTAAAATTGCCACCTTCCGCAATTGGCTGCTCAGCGTGGTTGAAGAGGAAGAAGACAACTATGAGTGAAGCGCAGCGAGTCGCACTGCAGCGTGATAACCCAGATGGCAGGGTACGCGTGGTGTTTGCTCATGGCGCTGGAGCTGGGCTACAAAGCGACTTTATGCAATTTATTGCCTTAGGGTTGGCATTGCATGACGTTGAGGTAGTGCGCTTTAATTTTCCTTATTGGCAAAAGTTTATGGATAGTGGCGTGCGACGGCCGCCGAACCCAATGGCTCATTTAGAGCATTGCATGGCCACCGTGGTCAATCAATTTAATGATAACAAGCCATTGTTTTTAATGGGCAAGTCAATGGGCGCGCGGGTTGCGTTCCGACAAGGTGATGCGCTTGGTGCACAAGCTGCCATCGCCTTGGGTTACCCGTTTCATCCAGTTAGTAAGCCCGAGCGCTTACGTCTTGATGATTTATCGAATAGCTGTCAACGCAATCTTATTTTACAAGGTGATCGGGATAGCTTCGGTAAACCGCAAGAAGTGGTACACTATGTACTTCCTAGCAATATCGAACTGCGTTGGCTAGCTGGTGGCGATCATAGCCTACAACCCACCGCCCGCAGTGGTATTGCGCCAACCGAATTGTGGCAGCAGGCTATCAATCAGGTGCTTGGGTTTATTCAGGCTGACTAAACAGCCATAGCTTGCAACAACCAATGAGAAATTATGTCTGGAATTTTAGTCTATTGCCGCGCTGGTTTTGAAAACGATTGTGCTGCCGAATTGCAGGACAAGACCGCAGCCCTTGGAGTGTTTGGTTATTGCCAAACGACCAGCAATAGTGGCTATGTGGTGTACCGCTGTCAGCCCGAAGAGGCCGATCATTTGGGCCGTAAATTAGCGCTGAAAGAATTGGTGTTTGCCCGTCAGTTTATTGTCATTATTGCCGAGTTGGCGGATATTCCCGCGACCGACCGCGTGAGCACCATTCAAATTGCGTTACTGGATGAGCAACTCAATGAACATTTCGCCATGGTCAAACCGGCCGGTGATTTGCGAGTTGAAACCCCAGATACCAACGACGCCAAAGAGCTCACCACCTTTTGTCGTAAGTTCACCGTGCCACTGCGCCAAGGCTTGCGGCAAAGTGGTTGGTTGACCGCCAAAGAGAGTGATCGCCGACCAACCCTGCATGCCTTCTTTTTATCCGGTCAACAGTTGGTTTTAGGCTACTCATACAGCTACAACCAATCGCCTTGGCCGATGGGTATTTTGCGTTTGCGCTCGCCCAGCGATGCCCCGAGCCGCTCTACCTTAAAGCTGGATGAAGCCTTTCAGGTGTTTATTCCAGCTCACGAGCGTGAAGAGCGGGTGAGTTCGGGCATGAATGCAGTCGATTTAGGCGCCGCCCCGGGTGGCTGGACCTATCAATTAGTGCGCCGTGGCATGATGGTGCAAGCCATTGATAACGGCCCGATGGCGCAAAGCCTGATGGACAGCGGTCAAGTGAAGCATATTCGCGACGATGGCTTTAAGTACCGGCCAAAGAAGAAAAATGTTACTTGGTTGGTGTGCGATATGGTCGAAAAACCCATGCGTGTGACCGAATTAATGATCCAGTGGTTTATTGATGGTGACTGCAAAGAGGCTATTTTTAATCTCAAGTTACCGATGAAAAAGCGCTATGCCATGGTCAGCGAATGCTTGCAGTTAATTCAAACCGAATTGGCTGAAAAGGGCATGGGCCGCTACGAAGTGCAAGCCAAACAACTCTACCATGACCGCGAAGAAGTGACGGTACACCTCCGTTCAGCCTAGTCACCTAGATACAAAAAGAGCAGCCCAGGGCTGCTCTTTTTTTGGCTGTGGGTGTGATAGAGCTTACAATCGATCAATCACAGCTTGAGTAAAATCGGTGGTGCCATGGCTGCCACCGAGGTCACGGGTAGCGCGGTCGCCGCTGGCGATAGTGTCAGTTAGGGCTTGGCGAATGCGCGCAGCATGCGCGGACATTTGCAGATACTCCAGCATTTGAATAGCGGCAAGAATCACTGAGCTTGGGTTCGCAATATTCTGCCCAGCGATGTCTGGCGCTGAGCCATGAACCGCTTCAAAGATCGCTGAGTTCTCGCCAATGTTGGCGCCTGGTGCCATACCTAGGCCACCCACTAAGCCAGCACACAAGTCCGATAGAATGTCGCCGAATAGGTTGGTGGTGACAATCACATCAAACTGCTCTGGGTTCATCACCAGCTTCATGCACACCGCGTCCACGATCATCTCGTTGGTCTGAATGTCTGGGTACTGCGCGGCAACTTCACGAGCGACCTTTAAGAACAAGCCTGAGGTTGATTTCAGAATATTTGCTTTGTGCACGATGGTGACTTTTTTGCGGCCTTCACGGCGCGCTAGCTCATAGGCAAACCGTACAATACGCTCAGACCCTTCGCGGGTGACCTGGCTCATAGCGTGGGCAGTGTTACCATCATCTGAAACGACTTGGCCCAGGCCACTGTACATGCCTTCGGTGTTTTCTCGAATGGTAATAATATCGATGCCCTGATAGTGGGCCTGGGTGCCTTTGAATGACAATACTGGGCGCACGTTGGCATACAGATTAAACTGCTTGCGGAGGCTGACGTTAATGGAGGTGAAGCCTTCACCGACTGGCGTAGTGAGCGGACCTTTTAAGGTGGCACGGTTACGGGCAATGGCGTCGAGGGTAGCGGCGGGTAATAATTCGCCAGTTTTTTCCAGCGCGGCAAGGCCGGCATCGGCAAACTCATAGGTAAAGCCACAATTGGCTTTATCAAGGATTTTTAGGGTGGCATCAATAATGTCGGGGCCAATGCCATCGCCAGGGATAACGGTAATGGTGGTAGTCATGCGCTGTGTTCCTACTACAAACAGGGAATAGGCGCGCATTTTAGCAGAAAAAACCCCGCCAAGAGCGGGGTTTAGTCATTAAAACGATTGATAATCACTATAAGCGTCTGCACCCCATGCAATGAGCTTGTCGTTCTTAAATAGTAGTGGTGTGCATTCATCGCGGGTGGTGACGCCGTCTGATTTGACATGGTGGGTGCGATAGAACAGCACTAATACTTCGGCGCCATCGCTCACGGATTTTGCTTCACTGATATCGGGCGAACCGAGCAGGCGGATCACGTCACCTTTGGAGATACCCAGATCGAGTCGGCCAATCTGTTTGAGGTTAAAGGTTTCGCGTTCTTGCCAGCTCATGTTTTCCGGGTCGGCTTGATACATCTGTAAGATCAGCGCGGCAGCAGCAAAATACAGCGCAAACCCGATCACTACGATTTTGACCATTTTCGGAATTTTGATGGTTTTTGCCATAGTATTTTTTGTCCTATGCTGTCGGTGCCGTCAGGCACTTGATTGCGGCAGTTAATCGGTAACCACGCGATAACATGGATAATAGACTGAACCCGGCAACTTCATGCGGCCCTGTTCGACGAATGCCCGTAACAACACGTCGAGTTTCTGCATCATGTCGCGTTCACCATGGATCTCAAATACGCCATGCTGACGAATAGCACGAATACCATCTTCTTTGACGTTACCGGCAACGATGGCAGAAAAGGCCCGGCGTAAATCCGCGGCTAATAATTGCGCCGGTTGGTCACGATGTAAATTCAAGTTGCGGACATTATGATGATTCGGCACGAACGGGCGCTGGAACGGTTCATCGATATGCAGCGTCCAGTTAAAGCTGTAAGCGTCACCAGTACTGCGGCGATACTCTTTAACGTGCTGAATGCCTTGTTTCATCGCCATAGCCACGGCCACTGGGTCAGCAATGATGATTTGATACAGTTTTTTCGCATCGGCACCAAGTGTCGCCACGATGAATTCATCCAGTGCTTCAAAGTAAGCTTTGCTGGCGGCTGGGCCAGTTAATATCAACGGCAATACCTGACGTTGATTATCGGGGTGCATCAAAATGCCCAAAATATACAGCAGCTCTTCGGCTGTACCGGCGCCGCCGGGGAAAATGACGATACCATGAGCGCAACGCACAAAGGCTTCCAGACGTTTCTCGATATCTGGCAATATCACCAGCTCATTGACGATGGGGTTTGGTGGTTCAGCGGCAATGATGCCTGGCTCGGTGAAACCAAGGTAACGGCCATCGGCGATACGTTGTTTGGCGTGACCAATGGTGGCGCCTTTCATCGGGCCTTTCATGGCGCCCGGGCCACAGCCGGTACAAATATTGAGACCGCGTAAACCCAAATGATAGCCAACTTCCTTCGTGTATTTGTATTCCACTTCGTTAATTGAGTGACCACCCCAGCAAACAATCACGTTGGGGTCTAAATTGGGTTGTACCACTTGGGCGTTGCGCAAAATATCAAACACCACATGGGTGAGGGTATGGGTGTCAGCTGAATCGAGTGTGTGGGCGTTGTACCGCTCGCCGGTGAATAAAATATCACGCAGTACGGCTTCAACTAATTCTTGCATA
>CAYXGO010000111.1:0-4218 GCA_964464575.1 uncultured Pseudomonas sp.
CGCAACGCCAAGCGGCCAATACGCCCTAAACCATTTATCCCTACTTTGATGCTCATGCTACTGCTCCTGCTAAAAATTGTGGGTTGTAATTAGCGGTGGTCTGGATCACTTTACGCATCCAATCCGGTAGCGCTGGATTGATACGATAGAACACAAATCTGACATCTTTGCGATCCACCAACACCCCATATTCACGCAATTGCGCTAAGTGCCGCGACACTTTGGGTTGGGACATGTGCGTGGCGGCAACTACCTCATTGACACAGAGCTCGTTCATACAAAGCTCGCCATCATCGTTCACACAGACTTCGCCGCGTTGCGCTAACAGCATGATGATTTGCAGTCTTAAAGGGTCAGACAACACTTTGAAGAACTCTTGTGGCGCGTTGAAAATACTCGGCTGCTGGGCCCGTTTACGCATAATCAGCAAAAACATACGAATGCGCTCACTCAGCTCTTGGGCCGTTTTCTTGAAGGCGTCGTTGCTGCGCATAGTGACCGGATCGGGGAAATCCCACGCAACGAAATTGTGCTCTTGAAAATCAACTTGGCATTCACTGCGGGCGCGGTCACACAGACTGATCACGTAATCAAAATCACGTACTGGTAAATCTGCTATAGCTTTTGATCGCAATGTTGTCGTAGTTATTCCCATACTCTGGAGTGCTGCTATAGCTCCAGGCTCAGGAACTGTTGGTGTTGTTCCGGCGCTGTAGACTTGAATGCTATCACCGGCGAACTGCCGCATGATTGCTTCCGCCATAATGGAACGCGCTGAATTTGCCGAACAAAGAAATAGTACTTTCATATGCGAGTTAGCCTTGATATATTTGCACAACCATATATATGGTATTTCGAATATATCAATAACTCAATTCTTTTTAAACTTACCAGCTAGAAAAGCCGTGCAAGCGCAGCGTCCTACTGCACTAACACGGCCTAATCAACGTGATTTTTTTACCAACTATCTAGTGTAATTATGCCTGATTCGGCACAATCCGTAATTCCACGCGGCGATTCAGCTGGCGACCATCAACGGTATTATTATCGGCAACTGGCTGGGTCGGGCCAAAGCCCATAGTGGTCAAACGCCGCTGATCCACACCATTGCCCATAAAGTGATTACGTACCGCGTTGGCACGGTTCAATGACAGTGTTTGATTGTATTCAAGACCACCGGTGCTATCGGTATGACCTTCAATAACTAGCGTGGTCTTCTCGTATTTATTCAATACTTTCACCACATCATCGAGCACTGGGTAGAAGCCTTGAGAAATGCTTGCACTATTGGTGGCGAAGGTAATGGCACCTGGTAATTGCAGACGAATGGTGTCGCCTTCACGGATCACTTCAACGCCGCTGCCCGCTAATTCATCACGGAATTCTTGTTCTTGCTGGTCCATGTAATTACCGATTGCAGCGCCAGCTAAAGCGCCCACTGCCGCACCCCATACATAACGACTTTTATCGTGATCACCAGTGCCTTTGCCAAGCAAAGCTCCAGCGACGGCGCCAATAGCAGCACCCTTTTGGGTATTACTCATGGTGTTATTAGCACAACCGGTCACTAATAACGAAGATAAAACGCCTACTAAGATAGTTTTTTGCATACAGAAGTCCTCGCATTCGGGAAATACCGACATGCACTGTAGCAGTAAAGCACTACCACTACGTTAACTTTGCAAAGAATTTACTAGGGGCCATTGTGTGATGTGCCGGCATTCGCTTGCGCGAGTTCGCTGGCAAAGCGGCGCGCCATAAGGCGCAGGTAAAGCCGTGGTGCCAGCCGGTAGAGCAAGCTGGCAAAGTAACTGAAGTTATCGGCAAACAGGCGCTGCTGATTGCGTCGCATCGCCTTGATAATACGTTGTGCCATCCAATCGCTTCTACGGGTCTGCCCCACAGTTGAGCGCGCATGCCGAGCCGGCTGGCCATCAGCACCCAAGGCATGCTGTTCAATGCGGGTGGCCAGAAAACTGGGATACACCTGTAACACCCGAATACCAAGCCTCGCCACTTCGGCCCGATAGGTTTCAAAATACTGTGCCAGCGCAGCCTTGGCGGCACAGTAACCGGCTCGCCCTAGCACCGGCATCCATGCCGCCATCGAGCCAATCACTACCACCTGTCCGGCTGCGGCTTGCAACTGTGCAGTAAGACCTTGGGTGAGCCGCACCGGGGCAAAATAATCCACCGCCATCACCTGCTCCATCACCGCCGGTGCGGTTTGATAGCTCAGCGAGCGTTGGGTGATACCGGCGTTGTTAATCAGCACGGCAACCTGCGGGTAACGAGTGCGTAATTGTGCGAGCAGCTGGTCAATGGCTGCTGGATCGGCTAAATCACAGCTATAGCAATGCGCTGCTGGGCCGACTGCTGGTGACGCAAACGGCGCCAACCCAGCGCCATCGCGATCAATCAGCACCAACTGATGGGTGGCTCGCAACTGGCGGGCTAAATCCGCACCCAAACCTGATGCGGCTCCGGTGATAATGGCTACTGGATAAACCGAGGTGGGCTTCATGCTGAACGCCTCCCACCGCGTAACTGCCGGTTGTGCGCCAGATAAAAGGCAAACACTTGCGCGGAGGTTTTACGCGGCTGGTAACCGAACTGGGTTTTCAATGCATGGTTAGAGAGTACCGGCCGATAGCGTAAAAAATCAACTTGCTCCGGCCCATAGCGGCTCAACCCAAGCCGTGAGCCCAGCCACAGGGCGCTACGCAGCAGCCAGGCGGGTAGTTGCAGCAGCGGTTTACCCATCATTGCGGCTAACTCATGCACACTGAGCGCGCCATCGCCGGCCAGATTATACCTACCCGTTTTACTACTGCGCACACCATCGAGCACAATGGCGACCAGGTCTTCATCCCAAATAAACACAAACGGCGACTCGCTGCCACGGATAGCAATCAATCGCGGCCGCATAAACAGCTGAGTGATGGGGTTGTTGGTGTGTTCACCGAGCACAGTGCCCGGGCGCAACACCAACTGCTGTAACTGCGGATGCTGCTGCCGGTACTGTGCCAATAACGCTTCAATCTGGCGCTTATGTTCGCTGTAGCTGAACTGCGGGTGGCCGCGCAACGGGTCGCTTTCGGTCAACCACGCCGGATTATCGGCATGATAGCCATAGGCGGCACCACTGCTGGTCACGGTAATATGCTGAACACCTGCAGCAACGCAGGCCTGCAAGACATTGGCAGTACCGTTCACATCAATATCCTGATCGCGAGAAGGGTCATTACTGGGCTGCAAAATGCTGGCCAAATGGACCACATGAGTTATCTGCTGTTCAGCCATCAACACCTTCAGCTTAGCGTCGCGAATATCCATCAGGTAATACGCGTAACCAACACCCGCCGCTTGGGCGCGGATATCTAAGCCCACTAGGGTATGCTCAGCCGCCAGTGCAGCACACAGGCGCTGGCCCAGATAGCCTTCACAGCCAGTAATCAGAATATTAGCCATACGCCTTCTCCCGCTTGCGGTCACGCGCCTGCCAAAAGAAACACAGGCTCATACCTGCAATTAAATGCCAGATACCCCAACCCGCGGCAATAATTGCCATATCACCAAGACCACTGAAAAAGGTAAAAATAATGCCCAGGCCTAAACCGGAATTCTGTAACCCCACTTCAAAGGTGATTGCGCGTTGATCGGCGCGGTTCAGTTGCATCAGCCGTGCTGCGGTGAACCCAAGCGTTAGCGCCAAAGCGTTGTGCGCTACCACCGCCAGCAAATACCAATTGGCATCCGCGATAAACTGCTGCCAATTGGCCGCCAGCGCTAACGCGACAAAACCAAATAACGCCAGCAACGAGCCGTGCCGAAACCACGGCTCCATGCGCACCGCCCACTGCGGCGCCATACGGCCCACCAATAAGCCCAACGCGAGCGGTAGTGCCAGCACCAAGCCCACCACCGCATACAGCTGCTCAGCCGGTACCGCGATGCTTTGTAACAATGCCCCGGTATTCGGGTTTAAACTGGCATACAGCATAAAGTTGAACGGCGTTAACACCGTCGCTGCAAGGCTCGCCACGGCGGTCATACTCACCGACAAGGCCGCATTGCCGCCGGCTAAATAGGTCACGATATTGGAGAAGCTGCCACCGGGACAACTGGCCACGAGCAACAGCCCTAGGGCGATTTCAGCAGGAATAGGCAGCAGCATGGTGGCGGCAAAGGTCAATACCGGCAACAGCAGAAATTGCG
>CAYXGO010000111.1:4318-5503 GCA_964464575.1 uncultured Pseudomonas sp.
TCTAAGTAGCGAATACCGCCATCAATGCGTTGTTGCACTTGTTGCCGCGCGCGGGCAAAGAAGGCCTCGGCTTGCTGCGGGCGCTGCTGCTGTGCAGCAATCACTTCGGCCACCAGCTGCGCTTGATCATCCCGCCCCTGCCAGCCCAAGCCAGCCGCTTCCACCATGCCCAGCATGAACAAATGCGGTTGTGCGGGGTTAAAGATATTGAGGTAGAGCTGCGGGGCAAAGCCTTTCCAGTTGAGCAGTTGCTGGTCAATAAACGGATAATGCAACTGATAGCCGGTGGCCTCTAGAATAATATCGTACTCAGCATGGCTGCCATCTTTAAACTGCGCGCCTGTCGGTAGCAGCCTGTCCACCGCGGGGCGCACCTTAATATCGCCATGGCCAATATGATGCAAGAACATCGAATTAACCACTGGGTGGGATTCGTACATACGGTAGTCTGGCTCCGGCAAGCCATAACGACTGGGCGGCCCCGAAATCAACCGCACCAAGGTACCATCGAGCCATTGCTTCAGTCGCGTCGGTAATTTGATTTTACCGCCCAAGGTGTCGGTGGGCCGGCCGGCAATAAATTTTGGCAAAAAATAGTAACCGCGGCGTACCACCATGTCGACCGAACGCGCCCGATGTACCGCATCAACAGCAATATCACAGCCGCTATTGCCGCAGCCAACAATCAACACCCGTTTATCGGCAAAAATATCGGCACTGCGGTAGCTGCTGCTATGCATCAAGGTGCCGTTAAATTGGCCGTTAAAATTAGCCCGTTTGGGTTGATGTAAGGTGCCGTTGGCGATGATGACGCCGGCCGCCTGCAGTTGCTTAGCCTCGCCTTGTTGTTGGTAGTGCACCAGCCACGAATCACCCTGCGGCTCAACTCGCTCAACCCAACTGTTAAATTGATAATGGTCATAAAGGCCAAAATGGCGGGCAAAATCTTGAAAATACCGCTTCAGCTGATCGTGGCGCGGGTAATCCGCCACCTCATCAGCCATGGGGAAATCGCTGAACTCAGTCATGCGTTTTGATGAAATCAGATGCGCCGATTGATACATGGTGCTGGTGGCCGAATCGATGTCCCATAAGCCGCCCACATCGCTATGGGCTTCAAGCCCAAGCACCGCAATACCACGCTGTTTTAACCGCCGCACCGCGCACAAGCCCGATGGCCCCGCA
>CAYXGO010000112.1:0-5448 GCA_964464575.1 uncultured Pseudomonas sp.
ACCGATTTATCTGCCTGAGCTGGCTTATAGCCCAAGGCGACCAAAGCACTAAAGGCATCATCGCGGGCGCTGCCGGGGCCACTTAAAGTGGGCCGTAGGTCGCCAAAATCAATTGGCATGGCGTCACTTGCTGGTGTCATAGAGCCCCAGTTGCTCAGTCGGTCACGCATTTCCACTACTAAACGCTCGGCGGTTTTACGCCCAACACCCGGTAATTTCACCAAGCTAGACACATCATCGTGGGTGACCGCATGCACAAACTGATGAGCAGTCATGCCAGACATGATCGTGAGTGCCAACTTCGGCCCTACCCCTTGGGCTTTAATCAGCTGGCGGAACAAGCTGCGCTCAGCAAAGGTATTGAAGCCATAGAGTAACTGCGCGTCTTCACGCACCACAAAATGGGTGATCACCCGCACCGGCTGACCGAGCTCTGGCAGTTCATACAAGCAAGTCATAGGCATTTGTAGTTCGTAGCCCACCCCGTTGACCTCAATCATGATCTCGGGTGGATGCTTTGCAATTAAGGTACCACTGAGTTGTCCGATCACCGTCGTCCCCTTGGGTTACTGGCCGAAATTAAATAGCTATTACGACTATGGGCATGACACAGCGCCACTGCCAGCGCATCGGCGGCATCGGCTTGTGGCCGTTGCGGTAATTTGAGCATCGCCATGACCATATGCTGTACCTGTGTTTTATCAGCCGCACCGGTACCGACCACCGCTTGTTTGACCAAGCGCGCGGCGTATTCAGCCACCGGTAGCCCGGCGCAGGCTGCTGCCACAATGGCGGCACCGCGGGCCTGCCCCAGTTTCAGCGCTGAATCTGGGTTTCGCGCCATAAATACTTGTTCTATCGCAAATTCATCGGGCTGAAACTGCACAATCAATTCACTGATGCCATCATGAATCAGCTTCAACTTATCAGCAAGGCTTAACGGCGCTTTCACACTACCTTGGGCATTGATACAGCCGCTGCCTAAATAGGTCAGTTGCTTACCCTGTTGGCGAATCACCCCATAACCGGTGAGCCGCGAACCAGGATCAACACCCAAAATAATGGTCATTAGGAGCTGCTACTCTCACTGGGCAACTTCACGGCCACACCGAGCTCATCTAACGCCGCTCTGTTGGCAAAGCCTGGCGCATCGGTCATCACACAGGCCGCGGTGGTGGTTTTCGGGAAGGCAATGACTTCACGAATGGAGCTTGCGCCCACCATCAACATCACCAAGCGATCAAGGCCAAAGGCCAAACCGGCATGCGGTGGCGTGCCGTATTTCAGCGCTTCCAGTAAGAAGCCAAACTTCTCTTGCTGCTCTTCAGAGCTGATACCGAGCAAGCTAAATACCACCTGCTGCATTTCGTTATCATAAATACGCACCGAACCACCACCTACCTCAACGCCGTTTAAGACCATATCGTAGGCGTTAGAAATAGCATCTACTGGGTTAGCTTTCAGCTCAGCGGGGCTCATGTTTTTCGGTGAGGTAAACGGATGGTGAATCGCCGCTAGGCCACCCTCATGTTCTTCGAACATCGGGAAGTCCACTACCCACAGTGGCCGCCAGCCATCTGCCACTAAGTCAAAATCGTTACCGACTTTTAAGCGCAAGGCGCCCATGGCTTCTGCCACCACATTGGCTTTATCGGCACCAAAGAAGATCATGTCGCCATTGGCAGCATCAAGGCGCTGCAAAATCTGTGCAAGCTCAGCATCGGGAATAAACTTCAGCACCGGCGACTGAATACCATCGCGACCAGCACTTAGATCATTGACCTTCATCCAAGCTAAGCCTTTCGCACCATAAATAGCCACAAAAGCGGTGTAATCATCAATCATTTTGCGAGTGACGGCATCCGCTTTGCCCGGCACTTTCAGCGCCGCTACACGGCCTTTCGGGTCGTTAGCTGGGCCAGCAAATACTTTGAATTCGAGCCCTTGCATGAGGTCGGCTAGATCCACCAATTCTAGTGGGTTACGCAGATCGGGTTTATCACTGCCGTAGCGGCGCATCGCTTCATGCCAGGTCATCACTGGGAAAGCGCCTAAATCAACTTGCAGCAATTCCATGAATAACTTGGTGACCATGCTCTCGGTCACCGCCATCACTTGCTCGGCACTCATGAACGAGGTTTCAATATCAATTTGGGTAAATTCTGGCTGACGGTCAGCACGTAAATCTTCGTCGCGGAAGCATTTCACAATTTGATAGTAGCGATCAAAGCCAGCCATCATCAGCAATTGCTTAAACAACTGCGGTGATTGCGGCAACGCAAAAAACTTACCTTTATGGGTGCGGCTTGGTACCAAATAATCGCGCGCACCTTCTGGGGTAGCACGAGTAAGCATCGGTGTTTCAATATCGAGAAAGCCGGCGTCATCCATAAAGCGGCGTACCGCACTGGTTACTCGCGCACGAAATTGCAAGTTGGCGCTCATTTGTGGGCGACGCAAATCTAAATAGCGGAAGCGCAAGCGCGCTTCTTCACTGACCTGCTGGTTAAAGTCAATCGGCATTGGCGCTGAGCGGTTGAGGATAGTCAGCCCCGTGGCCATCACTTCTATCTCACCAGTGGCCATAGTGGCATTCACTTGGCTGTCAGGGCGGGCGCGCACCACCCCGATGACTTGAATACAAAATTCTTGCCGCAGTTTATTGGCGGTGTCGAGTAACTCAGCGTTATCAGGGTCAAACACCACTTGCACTAAGCCGGTGCGATCACGCACATCAATAAAAATCAAACCGCCTAAATCACGGCGTTTGTTCACCCAACCGCACAGGGTTATGGTTTGTCCAACCAGACTACGTTCAAGCTGTCCACTATAATGGCTACGCATGGGAGTTTCCTAACCAACACATTCGAGGATATAAAGCGCTCCATTATAACGGACTAGCGCTATTTGTCAGCATTTGTTCGGCACTGTTACTCGCCTGCATGCAGGCTTTTTGCTAAAATCAGCCATCTTATTCAGTCAGCCTACAACAAGGAGTCAGCGCCGGTGTCCAGCAGCAAACGTGATGCGCTATTTGCCGAACCGCTCAGTCAGGTCGGCGACTTCGTTTTTGACGCCAAAGTGGTAGAAGTATTCCCCGACATGATCAACCGCTCGGTGCCCGGCTACCAAAGCATTTTGCGCGGTATTGGCCAATGGGCGCAGCGTTTAGTGCCCGAGCATGGTCGTGTGTACGATTTAGGCTGTTCCCTCGGCGCTGCCAGCTTAAGCATGCGCCAGCAAATGCAGGGTCGCGCGGGGGTGGAAATCATCGCCATTGATAATTCTCCGGCTATGGTGGAACGCTGCCAACTGCATCTCGCTGGCTATCGCAGCGACATTCCGGTGCAGGTACGGTGTGAAGATATTCGTGATAGCGAGATCAGCGACGCAGCGTTGGTGGTGATGAACTTTACCCTGCAGTTTGTGCCTCCCGAGCAACGCAACGCGCTACTTCAACGTATTTATGCCGGGCTAAAACCCGGTGGCGCACTGATCCTGTCGGAAAAATTTCGTGCCGAACAAGCCGACATGGATGCCCTGCTAGTCGACTTACACCACGAATTTAAACGCGCCAACGGCTATAGCGAACTGGAAATTGCGCAAAAGCGTGCGGCTATTGAAAACGTCATGCGTATTGATACCTTAAGCACCCATCAGCAGCGCTTACAAGCCATTGGCTTTGCCTTACCCCAGGTGTGGTTTCAGTGCTACAACTTTGCTTCACTGATTGCTATCAAACAGGACTAAGCATGGATCTGTTCAAACAAGACCTCGTTAGCGTTGCACAATCGCCCTTAAGCCATTGGCTCGAAGTACTACCGGCGCAACTCAGCCACTGGCAAAGCCATCAACTGCATGGCGAATGGGCGCAGTGGCATAGCAGCGTACGACAACTGCCGCAGCTGGCCGCTATTGAGGTCAGTCTTGCCGATACCGTCAGCGTGATTAATCCGCAGGTCAGTCATGGCCAGCAGCAACGTATTGAAGGCTTACTGAAACAACTGATGCCATGGCGCAAAGGGCCATTTAACCTGCACGGCGTAGCCATTGATACGGAATGGCGTTCTGACTTTAAATGGCAACGGGTGGCACCGCATATTGGCGATTTAAGCGGCCAACAGGTCATGGATATCGGTTGTGGCAGTGGCTACCACCTCTGGCGCATGCTTGAAGCAGGTGCCGAGCAGGTGTGGGGCATTGACCCAGGGCAATTATTTGTCGCTCAGTTTTTAGCGGTACGGCATTTTATGCCGGCTGAACTTGCTCGGCGCGCGCATCTATTCCCGCTCGGTATCGACGATTTACCACCACTGGCTTGCCTCGACACGGTGTTTAGCATGGGCGTGTTGTATCACCGCCGCTCACCGATTGATTTCTTGCAGCAACTGCATGGGTTATTAAAGCCCGGCGGCCGCTTAGTACTGGAGACCTTAGTGGTTGAGGGTGACCAACAGACCGTCTTAGTGCCGGGGCAAAGCTACGGCAAAATGCGTAATGTGTGGTTTATTCCAAGCACCGACGCATTGCTGCACTGGTTACAGCGTTGTCGTTTTAAAAATGCTCAAGTGGTGGATGAATCGCTGACGAGCGTGGACGAACAACGCCGCACAGCGTGGATGGAAGGGCAATCGCTGGCCGACTTTCTTGACCCCAACGATCAGTGCAAAACCATTGAAGGCTACCCGGCACCGCGCCGGGCAGTCATCATTGCTACAGCTTAAGATTGGCTAAAAACTGGCGCATATCGGCACCAATACTCGGGTGCCGCAAAGCTTGCTCAACAAAGGCTTGGGCGTAACCCAGCTTGTTACCACAGTCATTGCTACGGCCTTTCATGTAATAGGCCTGTACTGGCTGCTGTTCCAACAACATTGCCATAGCGTCAGTGAGCTGAATTTCACCGCCTGCACCGACCGGCGTCTGCTCCAGTAATGGCCACAAAGCCGCCGGGAACACATAGCGCCCAACTACCGCTAAATCAGACGGGGCATCGGCCGTGGCCGGTTTTTCCACCAAACGCTTAATCGGTGCTTGCTGACCCGGCTGTAACTGAGCACCAGCCAAGTCGGCAATACCGTACTGATTGGTCAGCTCACGAGGAACCTGCTCTAACATCACTTGAGCGTGGCCACTGGCGCTAAAATTAGCCACCATTTCAGCCAAATTATCGCGCGTAAGATCACAGCTACTGGCGTCAATCAGAACATCCGGCAACACCACAGCAAAGGGCTCGTTACCAACTATTGCGCGCGCACATCGAACCGCATGCCCCAAGCCTTTCGCTTGCGATTGGCGCACAGCAGCAATGGTCACCCCTTTGGGTAACAACCTGCGCAGTTCAGCAACCAACGCATCTTTACCGCGTAACTCCATGCTGGTTTCAAGTTCAAAGTGGCTATCGAAATGATTTTCGATAGCGCCTTTGCTCGAATGCGTGACAAAAAT
>CAYXGO010000113.1:0-1410 GCA_964464575.1 uncultured Pseudomonas sp.
AGACATCATCAAGATGTACGAAAGTGGTCGCGGTACCATTCGTATGCGGGCGAAATACCAACTGGAAGATGGCGAAGTAGTAATTACTGCGCTACCACATCAAGCCTCTGGCGCTAAGGTGTTGGAGCAGATTGCCGCACAAATGCAGGCCAAGAAGCTGCCGATGGTGGCGGACTTGCGCGATGAATCGGACCATGAAAATCCGACCCGTTTGATCATCGTACCGCGTTCTAATCGCATTGATATTGAACAGATGATGCAACATTTGTTCGCGACCACCGATTTAGAGAAAAACTACCGCGTTAACCTCAACATGCTGGGGTTAGATGGCCGTCCGCAAGTGAAGCCATTACTGGCTATTTTGCAAGAATGGCTTCAGTTCCGTCAGCAAACCGTGACGCGGCGCTTACAGTATCGTCTCGACAAAGTGTTGGCGCGCTTGCACATCCTTGAAGGCTTGCTGATTGCTTACCTGAATATTGATGAAGTGATTGCCATCATTCGTTATGAAGATGAGCCGAAAGCTGAATTAATGGCGCGCTTTGGTCTCACCGACACCCAAGCTGAAGCTATTTTAGAATTGAAATTACGCCATTTAGCCAAGCTCGAAGAAGTGAAGCTGACCGCCGAACAAAATGAGTTGGCCGAAGAGCGCGCACAATTGGAGTTGTTGTTAGGCTCAGATCGACGCTTGAAAACGCTGATGCGTAAAGAAATTTTGGCCGATGCGGAAAAATACGGTGATGCGCGACGTTCGCCACTGGTGGAACGTGAAGAAGCCAAAGCCTTAAGCGAGCGTGATTTAACTCCAGCTGAAGCGGTGACTGTGGTGCTATCGCAAAAAGGCTGGGTGCGCGCTGCCAAAGGTCATGATGTGGATGGCGCAACCCTAGCTTACAAGGCTGGTGATGGCTTCCTGGCCGCAGCACAAGGTAAGAGTAACCAGCAAGTGGTGTTCCTTGACAGCTCAGGGCGTAGCTTCTCCTGTGAGGCGCATTTATTGCCATCGGCGCGAACCCAAGGCGAACCGCTTACCGGGCGCTTTAGTTTAGTGGCTGGTGAAACCGTCGATCAGGTGTTGATGGCAAAAGATGACCAAGCCATGTTGTTAGCTTCCGATGCCGGTTACGGCTTTATTTGCCGCTTCGGCGATTTAGTCAGCCGCAACAAGAACGGTAAAGCGGTGCTGAATTTGCCAACTGGCGCGAAGATTTTGCCGCCGTGTTTAGTGCACAATCATGACACCGACCAACTGGTGGTGGTCTCTAATGAAGGCCGTATGTTGATATTCCCAGTCAAAGATTTGCCGGAACTGGCGAAAGGCAAGGGCAACAAGATGCTCAGCATTCCAACCCTGCGAGCGCAATCACGCGAAGAGTATGTGGTAGCCGCGGCGGTAGTTGCAGACGG
>CAYXGO010000113.1:1420-5415 GCA_964464575.1 uncultured Pseudomonas sp.
TGCCGATTACTTTACTGGCCGGTAAGCGCAAACTGACCTTAAAAGCAGCTGATCTGGAGCATTACCGCGGTGAACGCGGCCGCCGTGGAAATAAACTACCGCGTGGCTTGCAGCGGGTTGATGCCATTACGGTAGAAAATCAGGACTGATCGGACGTTCTTTAACGCGCCTTATCGGTATAATGGGCGACATCTAAAGTGAGGGATTTGAATGTTAGCTGTCGTCCGTATTTTACTCTTGGGTTTGTTTGTTATTGCCGCCAGTACCGCCTTGGTACTGCGCTTTTTATTGCGGCCTTTTCATGCCGATAACACCACCACCGCGGCGCATTGGTATGGCAGTATGCACAAGCTCATCGGTCTTGAGCTCGATGTGCGCATCCCTGATGGGTTGTTTGATGGTGGCCCTTATGTGTATATCGCCAACCACCAAAATACCTGGGATATTTTCACCCTAGCGCGCGCCATGCCGCCGCACACCCAGAGTATCGGCAAAAAAAGCCTGATTTGGATCCCGTTTTTTGGCCAAATGTACTGGCTGGCCGGTAATATTCTGATTGACCGCAAAAACAGTGGCAAAGCCCGGGGCACTATTGATCAAGCCGCCGATGCCATTAAGCAACGCGGTATTTCTATCTTGTTATTCCCCGAGGGGACGCGCAGTTATGGCCGTGGCTTGTTGCCATTTAAAACCGGTGCGTTTCGCACCGCAGCGCAGGCCGGTGTATCCATCGTGCCTATTTGTGTGTCTAACCTGCACGGTAAGGTAAAACTGAATCGCTGGAACAATGGCAAATTAATCATTGAATTTCTGCCACCTATTGCGATTAGCGGCTATGATAATGAAGCCGTTAAACAGGTCGTGAACCATTGTCATCAATTGATGCAACAGACCATCCAACAACTCGATCAGCAGTTAGCCCAAGGATAACTACTATGGCCGTTGATATTGCTGCGCTGCGTGCGCAAAGTGAAGAAACCATTGAAGCGCTATTAGCTGATGGTGCGCCCGATGATGAACTGTTTGTGATTGAGCATCATTTAGCCAGTGCTGATTTTACCAAGCTTGAGAAGGCTGCGGTTGAGCTGGTAAAAGCCGGTTATCACGTTGATGATGCCGATGAATTTGAGCTTGATGATAACTCGCGGTGGTTTGCTTTTGTGGCGGTCAGTGAAGTACGTCTCGATGCCAAACTTCTCGATATGCAAACCCAAGAAGTGGCTAAAATTGCGGATATGGCCGGGGTGGATTACGACGGTTGGGGCACCTATTGGGGCGAAGAAGACGACCTCGAAGACGATATGGATTACGACGATAACAACGATGATACCTTCTAACCCAACAGTTTAAGGATACGACCCTATGCTCGGTGATATTGGACTGATAGCAGGGGTCGCCCTGCTGATTTGGTTGGCGCTTAAAGGCGTCAATATTCTCCTCGCAGTATTGATTTCGGTACTATTGATTGGCTTCACCAACGCCATACCGATTGCTGATGTGTTGCTTAAACACTTTCCAACTGGCCCATCTGGGGCATTTACCTTCGCTGGCAATTTTTTGCTGCTGTTCTTATGTGGCGCGCTGTTTGGTCGAGTGATGGCTGCCAGTCATGCCGCACAAGGCGTCGCCATGGGCATCACCGCACGGCTCGGAGCCCGCCATACCTTGCTGATTGCCATGCTGGTGTGCGCACTGTTGACCTACGGTGGGGTGGTGGTGTTTGTGGTGATGTTTACCATGTACCCGATTGGCGTCACCTTGATGCGCCAAGCTAATTTACCACGACGTCTATACGCTGCCGCCATTGCCCTCGGTGCCGGTACCTTCACCATGACTGCGTTACCCGGCACCCCCTCTATTCATAACGTGATTGCCGCCCGCAGTCTAGGTACCGACCTATTTGCCGGCGGTTGGTATGGCTTGCTAGCTGGTGCGATTATGGCGGTGCTGGGCATGTGGTACTTGCAGAAGCAGTGGCGCAAGGCCCAAGCCAAGGGTGAAGGTTATCAGAGCCACGCCAAAGACGACCAAATGGCCGCCTTAGCGCCGCGCGCTGATCAGCAATTGCCGGGGCTCGGTAAATCGTTGCTACCCATTGCGGTGGTGCTGTTGATTATCGTATTACCACGGTTGTTACAACTGGCTGAGGTGCAGGCGCAGTGGCTCTTGTTTGCTGCTAGTCAACCGGTGATTTGGGCCAGTATGGCATTATTGGCTGGGGTGGCTAGCTGTTATGTGCTGTTCGCACCGGCGCGGCAGAATTTTATGCACACTATGGGGCAGGGTGCTGATGATTCGTTGCTGCCACTTATTAACACCGCTGCGGTGATTGGTTTTGGTGGCGTGGTTATTCAAACCGCCGGTTTTCATAGCTTTGCCCAGTGGCTGCTGGAATTACCCATGCCGCCATTACTGTCGGTATTCTTCTCCGCTAACTTGATTTCTGGGGTAACGGCTTCGGCTTCGGGCGGATTACAGATTTTCATGTCAGCGCTGGCGCCGGCGTATCTTGAGGCGGGCATTTCTGCTGAGGTGTTACACCGGGTTGCTAACATCGCCGCCGGTGGCTTGGATTCACTGCCGCATTCAGGTGCAGTGATTGCCTTGTTCACCTTAATGGGCTTAACCCATAAACAGGCTTACAAAGATATTTTTGTGGTGACCGTGGTGATTCCGATGATCGCTGCATTGGCGGTGGTAGCCACCGCCATGCTTATCGGCTAATGATAACTGCCGCGCTAGAACTTATAGCGCGGCAATTTTGTCCCGTTGCAGTAACAATTGCTGCAAGGTTTCTTGGGCGTCGGCTTGCTTGGAGCGCTCTTTCTCAATGACATCGGCTGGCGCTTTACTGACAAAGTTATCATTGCTCAGTTTACGGCTAAACAAATCCACTTCTTTTTGCGCTTTTTCAATGGCTTTATCGAGGCGTGCCAATTCAGCTGCGGTATCAATTAAACCCGCCATAGGAATATGAATTTCCATCCGGCCTACTAAGGCAGTAGCACTTGCAGGAGCCTCTTGGTCAGCGGCTAAAAAGGTCACTGACTCCAGTTTTGCCAGCGCATTGAAGAATGCTTGATTGCTGGTTAAACGGTGCTGCGCCTTAGCATCTGCTTGTTTGACCAAAATCGGCAGCGGCTTACTAGGAGACAAATTCATTTCGCCGCGAATGTTACGGATAGCCACAATCACTTGCTGTAACCATTCCATATCATCACGCGCCGACGCAAAACGTTCTGCCTGAGCTTGCGGATACGGCTGCAGCATGATGGTATCGCCGCTGACACCGGCCAGTGGAGCGACTCGTTGCCAGATTTCTTCAGTGATAAATGGCAACAACGGGTGCAATAAGCGCAGGAGTTGTTCAAGCACAGTCACCAAGGTATGGCGGGTACCGCGTAATTGCGCTTCAGTGCCGTGAAAGAGAATCGGCTTGGTGAGTTCCAGATACCAGTCACAGAATTGATTCCAGGTGAACTCATAGGCAATGTTGGCCGCTTGGTCAAAACGGTAGGTATCAAGGGCATTGCGGAACTGCGCCACGGTGTCGTTCAGGCGCGCAATGATCCACTGGTCAGCAAGGGATAGCTCGAGTTCGCCGCCTTGTTGCCCACAGTCATGGTCTTCGGTATTCATCAACACATAGCGGCTGGCATTCCAGAGCTTGTTACAGAAATTACGATAGCCCTCTAAGCGCTTCATATCCCAGTTAATATCACGACCGGTTGAGGCTAATGCCGCCAAGGTAAAGCGCAGCGCATCGGTACCGTGGGCCGAAATACCGTCAGGGAATTGCTTCTCGGTGCGTGCAGCAATTTTCGCTTCTAGCTGCGGCTGCATCATATTGGCGGTACGCTTGCCCACCAGTTCATCAAGGCTAATACCATCAATCATATCGAGCGGGTCAAGCACGTTGCCTTTCGACTTCGACATTTTCTGGCCTTCTTCATCACGAATAAGACCGGTCACATACACGGTTTTAAAAGGTACTT
>CAYXGO010000114.1:0-5410 GCA_964464575.1 uncultured Pseudomonas sp.
ACTTGGCGCATGGCTGAACCGCGCCAGCCCAGCGCTGAAAGTGAGTTACCTCGATGTCAGTGCCATGGCACTGGCTGCGGCCGAAGCCACGCTCAGCAGCAATCACTTGACCGGTACACTGATTGCCAGTGATGGCTTACAGAGCGATTTGCCGCGCTATGACTATATTGTCAGCCACCCACCGTTTCATACCGGCTTAGCCACCGATTATAAAATTGGTGCGGCGTTCTTAAAACAAGCTGCTATGCACCTGACCAGTAGTGGTGAGTTATGGCTGGTAGCCAACCGCTTCTTACCCTGGCCAGAATTGATTACCGCCAGCTTTGGTCACTGCGAACGGGTGGTACAAGATAACCGCTTTGCGGTGTATAAAGCGGTGCGCAAGCAAACCGCCCGCAGCACGCGCAAAGGGCGTCGTTAATATGCGTGGCTTTGGTTCCATTAGCCGCACCATTACCGTGCTACTGGTAACCACCACCGGCGTATTCGTCGGCCTTGCTTGTGCGGTGATGGTGTTTATGCAGTATCAGCAAACGGTGCAACGGGTTAGCCAAGATGCCGCTGATTTTACCCATATCACCGCCTCGTTAGCGACCGAGCATTTGGTCTTTAATACCCGTGCGCAACTCGACCGCGAGTTGGCTAAGCTGGGCCAGGCGGAGTATGTGCAGCACGTGCACGTGTATCGAGCCGACAACAACGGCGCCGACATTAACTTCTTCGCCAGCTTCAATGCCGATCGGTTAGCGCCCATTCCAAGTCGGGTGGAACGCCTGCAAGAGCTTAACGGCGTGCGCTTGGGTCCGCGCTATTACGAAGCGGCTGAAGCAATTTATCTCGACGACCGCTTGCTCGGTTACGTTTACGTTCGCATGTCGCGCGAAGGCACCAATCAAGTGCTGTGGCAGGCCATCGCCTTGGCGGTACTGGTGATTGGTAGTAGTTTACTGCTGGCGTATTTTTTGGCGCTACGATTGCGTGGCTACATCACCCAGCCGCTCGACCAAGCAGTGGCCTCGGTCAACAAAATTGCCAGCGAGAAAAATTATAGCCTACGCTTGGCACGTACCAATTTGTCCGAGCTCAACAGCCTCACCCAAGCATTTGACATTATGCTCGGCCGTATTCAACAGCATATTCAGCGGCAAGAAGCTGCTGAGCAACAAGCCAGCCAGTTAAACGCTGAGTTAGAGCGGCAAGTGAGCGAACGCACTGAGGCTCTCAAAGTTGCCAACCGCGAGCTCATTCAAGCCCTCGAGAAACTACACCAGTACCAGCAGGAATTGGTCGAGGCACAGAAAATGTCCTCACTGGGCGATATGGTGGCCGGTATTGCGCATGAAATTAATACTCCGGTGGGCTTAGTCATCACCTCAACCTCAATGGTGCAAGACGCGTTGGCGGCTATGGCAGAAAAATTCGAACAGAAAAAGATGACCAGCAGCGACTTTGAGCGCTTTTTACTGTCGAGCAAAGACAACCTCACTCTGATTGAACGCAATATTCAGCGCACCGCCGACTTAGTTGCGCGCTTTCAACAATTAGCCATGGACCAGTTTGCTGAAGAGAGCCGCGACTTTGATATGGTAGCCTTTGGTGCCGACGTGGTGGCAGCACTGCATAATCGCTTTCCACAACTCAAACAATACCAACTGGAATGGCATTGCCCGCAGCCGTTGCAGGTACATAGCCGGCCCGGTCCACTGAATCAAATTTTTATTCAGCTGGTGCAAAACTCACTGCAGCATGGTTTTGAGCAAGCAAAAAGCGGCCATATTCGTATTGATATCAGCGTTGACCAAGCCAACCACAGTTTACGCATTGATTATCGTGATGATGGCGTGGGAATGCCAGAAGACCTATTGCGTAAAGTCTTTGAACCCTTCACCACCAGCAAACGCGGTAGTGGCGCTGCGGGTCTCGGCCTGCATTTTGTCTATAACTTGGTGCGCCAAGCACTGAAAGGCACCATTGATATTGACAGTACGCCCAATCGCGGTACCCACGTAAAAATCGAGATCGCCAACGCGGTGGCGACCGAATTCGATGAAACGGGCAAAATTCAGGATTAAATTGTAACTATTTGTGGTTTGAATTTTGCGCAAAAAGCCGAAGACGTGCTAAACTCGCTTTATCACGTTAATGCAACATATGTTAACAGCCACTTTGGACCCAAACGTTATGAGCGCTCGATTACTGATTGTTGAAGATGAAGTCGTTACCCGTAATACCCTAACACGGCTGTTCCAGCAAGAAGGGTATGATGTTTACGACGCCGCCGATGGCATGCAAATGCAGCGCATTATGGCACGGCAGCAGGTTGACCTGGTCATCATGGATGTCAACCTGCCCGGCAAAAGTGGTATTGAGCTAGCTGAAAAGCTGCGTGAAAACGACAATATTGGCTTGATTTTCTTAACCGGTCGCGATGCTGAAGAAGATCGCTTGTTAGCGCTCGAATTAGGTGCTGATGATTACCTGATCAAGCCCTACAATCCGAAAGAGTTGATCATTCGGGTGCGCAACTTGTATCGCCGCATTGAAGCGATCAAGAGCCAACAGCAAGCTATCGGCCACGATAGTATTGTCTATGATTTTAATGGTTGGCACTTAGAGAGTGATAGCCGCTGCTTGTTTTCGCCAGAAGGCAAGATGTTCCGATTACCAAAAAGCGAATATCGGGCGATGGAATTATTCCTCACCAATCCAGGCAAAATTCTTGACCGCGAAACCCTGGTGAAGAAAATGCTCGACCGTGAACTGCGCCCTGCTGACCGTACCGTCGATGTAGCAATCCGTCGTATTCGCCGGCACTTTGAAGGCGAAAAAGCCTCACAAAACCTGATCACCACCATTCATGGTGAGGGTTACCGTTTTGTTGGCGAAGTGACGATTCGTCACCTCGACCAACCGTCACTGAACTCGCCGGGCATTTAGCCAGCGTTGCAGTTGTTGTTGATGCATGGGCAATTCTGTTGCCCACATCATCAGCATCTGCTCTAACGCCTCCCACACCCATGGGTCGCGCTCAATCTGCTCCATCAGGGTAGCCAGCTCACGTAAGCCCACTGAACGGCAAGCTCCTTTCAGCTTATGGGCTTGGCTGCGCACACCACTTTCATCGCGTTGTTTCACCAACCAACAAATATGGTCTAAATAGCCACCGACATTGTCCGCAAAGGTGGCAATCATGTCATCCACGCCAGCGGTGCCCATTAAATCTGCATACTGTGTCAGTAATCGTTCATCTATCATGTCGGAGTCCCTGTGCCTTTTCCTTGTGCCTACTCGCTGTGGATTTTTAGATACTGCTAATCGAATTTCTTTTACGCTTACATTGAACCTGATGTGGCAAACTACCGTAATTGAGCTAATTCTAGTATACTATCGCCCCCTTTTGGGGTACTTGATGTAACTTTTGCACCATTCGGAGTCGAAACGCATGCCAACAGCAACACCTACAATGATGCCAGATATTGCCAAGCAAACCCAAGCACAAACCGAGGGCACCTTGGACTGGGTAGGTATGAGCAATATTGAAATGCCGCTTATCGTTGGCGCTGCCAGTGAATTGGAGCGGCCGGTGAGTGCTCGCATTGACGCTTTTGTCAATTTAACCGACCCGAAAGCCAAAGGCATTCATATGTCGCGTTTGTACTTGTTATTGGAAGACCTATCCAATAATAGCGCATTAACGCAGCAGAGTTTACACAAGATCCTCAACGATTTTATTACCAGTCATGATGGCTTAGCCGACCAAGCGTACGTGAAATTCAGCTTTGACTACTTGCTGCGCCGTAAAGCGCTGATCAGCAAAAAGCCCGGTTGGAAAGCCTACCCAGTCACCGTTGAAGGCCGTTATGACCATGGTCATTTATCCATTTCACTGGGTGTTGAAGTGCCCTACTCGTCAACTTGCCCGTGTTCAGCAGCATTGGCGCGACAGCTGATTCAAGAAGCCTTCGTCAAGCACTTCGGCACTGATGCCGATGTCGACGCTGAAGCAGTACACCGTTGGTTAGGGACTACGCAAGGTATTGTTGCTACCCCACACAGTCAACGCTCAGTGGCCGAAGTGAAAGTCGGCTTAGATGACTCGGTGAGTGAACTGCCAATTATTGCGCTGATTGATGCCATTGAAGACGCTTTGAAAACACCGGTACAAGCCGCGGTAAAACGGGAAGATGAGCAAGAGTTTGCGCGTTTAAACGGGCAAAACCTGATGTTCTGTGAAGACGCTGCACGGCGCTTACAGTTTACCTTGAATCAGCAGGCCCAGTACCGTGACTTCTGGATCCGCGTCAACCACCTCGAATCATTGCACGCCCACGATGCGGTGAGTATCACCACCAAAGGTGTTGCGGGCGGCTTCAAGGCCTAATACACGGGCTAAATCTGCCGACTAAGATGGTCGACCTATAATTCCGGCTGCGGTATACTACGCGGCCGGATTTTTTGTTTATAGAACTTTAAAACATGCCTGCGCGAGCACCTATGAAAACAATCGATATTGTCGGTATTGGCAACGCCTTGGTCGACCAAGAATTTGAAGTCACGGATGAGTTTTTACAGCAACATCAGATCGAAAAAGGCATGATGACGCTGATCGACGATGCCGACCAAGAACGTTTGATCACTGAGCTCGCCAAACGTGGTGAATTGAAAAAGCAGTCGGGTGGTGGTTCGGCCGCGAACTCGCTGGTAGGCTTTAGCCAATTTGGTGGTAAAGCGTTTTATTGCTGCAAAGTAGCCGATGATCAAGCCGGCAAATTTTACTGCGAAGACCTTGAACGCGTGGGCATTACTACCAGCATTGGCGCGCAAGCACACCAAGGCAAAACCGGCCGTTGTTTAGTCATGGTCACCCCTGATGCCGAACGCACTATGCGCACCTACTTAGGCATTACCGCTGACCTGTCTACCGCCGAGCTCGATGAAGACGCCATTGCTCGCGCTGAGTATTTGTACATTGAGGGTTATTTAGTCACCTCGCCAATTGCTCGCCAAGCCATTGCCCGCGCCAAACAAGTGGCCCGCGCCAACGGCACTAAAATTGCCATGACCTGCTCTGATCCCGCTATGGTGAAGTACTTTACCGACGGTATTGAGGCGATCCTAGATGGCGGTGTCGACGTAATGTTCTGTAACCAAGAAGAAGCCGCCATGCTCACCGCTACCAATGATGTGCAAGAGGCCTTGGTAAAACTACAGCAGCACGCCAAATTAGTGGCCATCACGCTCGGTAAGCATGGTGCCATTTTGGGTGATGGCGAGCGCCAAATTAAGGTTCCTGGCATTCCAGTCAAAGCCGTTGATACCAACGGTGCTGGCGATATGTTCGCGGGCGCTATGATGTTTGGTCTAACGCGCGGTTATCCATTGGCAGCTTGCGGGCTGTTGGCCAGCCATG
>CAYXGO010000115.1:0-5408 GCA_964464575.1 uncultured Pseudomonas sp.
ACAAACGACAAATGGCAAGCGGTTATATCAATGTTATGGTTGCCTTAGGTTGCTCAGAAATAGTCCAACAAAGCATTGCTCAGCGGGTTCTGCCGCTATCGTCACGCGACTAGATTTTTTCGCCGCAGATCATGCGAAATAGTCAATTATATGCTATCGTTACGGTCTTAATTTAACCCCTCCATGGATCACAAAAAAGGGTTGTTCACATGTCTCGAGTGTTAATTATCGGTGCTGGCGGCGTCGCTGGTGTAGTGGTAAAAAAATGCCTTGCTGCCTGAGTATTTTAGTGAAATTCACTTGGCCAGCCGCACTTTGTCTAAATGCGAAGCCCTGCAGCAAGAAGCCGGCAAAGATCGCGTGATTGGTGTTTACAAAGTTGACGCTGACATTGCCGCTGAAGTTGCGGCGTTAATTCGCCAAGTGCAACCTGCATTGGTGATCAACGTTGCTCTGCCCTATCAAGACTTACCGATCATGGACGCCTGTCTAGAGACTGGCGTGCATTACTTAGATACTGCTAACTACGAGCCAAAAGACGAAGCAAAATTCGAATACTCTTGGCAGTGGGCCTATCACGAGCGCTTTAAAGAGAAAGGCATCATGGCCTTACTTGGCGCTGGGTTTGATCCAGGCGTAACCAACGTGTTCACGGCTTATGCCGCCAAGCATTATTTTGACGAGATTCATTACCTCGACATCGTTGACTGTAATGGTGGCGACCACGGCCAAGCATTTGCGACCAACTTCAACCCAGAAATCAATATCCGTGAAATTACCCAACGTGGTAAGTACTGGGAAAACGGCGAATGGCATGAAACTGATCCAATTAGTGTGCGCGAAGACCTCGATTATCCGGGTGTTGGCGTGCGCGCATCGTACTTGCTGTTCCATGAAGAGTTAGAGTCCATCGTCAAGCACTTCCCGACCATTAAGCGGGCGCGCTTCTGGATGACGTTCGGTGAGCAGTATTTAACGCACTTACGTGTACTCGAGAATGTCGGCATGACATCTATTCATCCGGTTGACTTCCAAGGCCACAAAATTGTGCCCTTAGAGTTCTTAAAAGCCGTGCTGCCAAACCCGGGTTCACTGGCTGAAGGCTATACTGGCTTGACCTGTATCGGTACTTACGTAACCGGTTTAAAAGACGGCAAAGAAAAGACGATTTTCATTTACAACAACTGTGATCACGCCGCCTGTAACGCTGAAGTCGGTGCCCAAGCAGTATCCTACACCACCGGCGTACCGGCTATGATCGGCGCATCGATGATGGTTCAAGGGCATTGGATGAAAGCCGGGGTATGGAACATGGAACAGTTCGATCCAGATGAGTTTATGAACCGTCTGAATCAATATGGCCTGCCGTGGCAGGTGGTTGAATGTGACTCTCCATTTAAGCGGTAACCAATGAGCAATCCTTATGTAAGTAGCGCTATACCATCGCCTTGTTATGTGCTTAACGAGGCGTTATTGAAGCGTAACCTCGAGCTGATGCAGTATGTGCAACAGCAAAGCGGCGCACAAATTATTCTAGCGTTGAAAGGCTTCTCAATGTGGAGCGCTTTCCCGCTGGTACGTCAATATTTAGTCGGCTGCACGGCCAGTTCAGTATGGGAAGCTAAATTAGCGTACGAGGAATTCGGGCGCGAGGTACACGCCTACGCACCGGGCTATAAGCAAGCCGATATCGATACCTTATTGCCGCTGGTGAATCATATCTCGTTTAATAGTGTTGGCCAGTGGCAGCGCTATGCCGAGCAAACTATCGCTGCTGGGGTGTCACCAGGCTTACGAGTGAATCCTGAGCATCAAGAAGCAGCAACCGAGTTATATGACCCAAGTGCACCAGGCTCTCGATTAGGTATTCGCGCCCTTGAATTAGAAGGTGTCGACTTAACTGGCGTTGAAGGTCTGCATGTTCACAACCTCTGTGAATGTGACTCGATGGCGCTAGAACGTACATTAGCCGCGGTCGAAGAAAAATTTGGTCACCTGTTACATGGCATGAAATGGCTCAATTTGGGCGGCGGTCATCTAATGACTCGCGCTGGCTATGACGTTGAGCACTTGATCAAGCAATTAAAGCGAGTGCGCGAGCACTACCAAATTGAGGTGATTTTAGAACCAGGTTCAGCCGTCGCTTGGCAAACCGGGCCTTTAGTCGCTGAAGTTGTTGATATTGTTGAGAATGCCGGGAAAATCGCAATCCTTGATGTATCCGCTACTGGGCACATGCCCGATGTATTAGAAATGCCCTACCGCCCTGCCGTTACGGGTGCTGACTTACCGCATAAGTTAGCTTATACCTATAAGCTTGGCGGTAATTCCTGCCTAGCCGGCGATGTCATTGGTGAATATAGCTTCGCTGAGCCATTGCAGCCTGGCTCACGGATTATCTTTGAAGATATGATGCATTACACCATGGTGAAATCAACATTCTTCAACGGTGTTGAGCACCCAAGTATCGGTATTTTGCGTGAAGATGGCAGTTTTGATCTGAAGCGGAAATTTAGTTACGAAGATTTCCGTGCACGTTTGTCGTAAAGTCAAATGAGTATAAAAAAAGCGCCTCAGGGCGCTTTTTTTATGACCGAACTATGATTGTGCGGCGTAATAACTCAACCCTTGCAACACCAATTCGGTGCGTAATTCACCGCGACGTTTGATATCGGCAGGCAGCAAAGGCGTAGACCCGCCACTAAAAAGTACCCGATAATCAAACCAGTCCAACTCGGTTTCAGTCACGTGAATCGCTTGTCGAATCAGGCCCACAAAACCATTGACCACTCCATTAGCAAGGCCTTCCGGGGTACTACACCCCAATTGATTGGCCTTACCCCAGGCTAAGTTTGGATCGCTAAATACTCGCGGCGCTCTGCTAGTCACCGACTGCTGCATTAAATCAACGCCAGGCGCAATCCAGCCACCTAAGTGAACGCCATCGGCATCGATCCAATCGGCAGTTATTGCGGTACCCGCATCAATGATCAAAGTCGCTTTAGGCTGTTCATTATAGGCACCGATCATGGCTAACCAGCGATCAACACCTAAATGCTGCGGCTGCGCATAGGCATTACGAACACCAAAGGCAGAAGCCTCAGAATGCACCTGATGTAGCTGCAACTGCGGCTGTTGCTCGAGCCATCGGGTGATCGCCTGATGACGTTCGCCACCACTCACTACGGCTAACCACACGGCACTCACCGGCAGGTTTAATGGCAACCCCTCTAGTTCGGCATAGCTGACATTAAATAATGGCTCTAAGTGGCCCTCAGCGTCCAGCAAGGCGCTTTTTACACGAGTATTTCCGGCATCAATCAATAATTTTTTTAGCATGACGTAAACTAACTTCCCCTGCGTGAAATGTTTCCAGTTTACCCTGACGACGGACCAACAACGCACCTTGTGCGTCAATCCCCTCGGCGATTCCCTCGAGTACTTGGCTACCCATCAATACGTTGACCGGTTGTAGTGCTAAACAATCAAACTGAAGCCAGCGATTAATAAATGGTGTTAACCCCAACTGATCAAACTCATCAAGCCCCTGGCGGAATCGACGAATGAGTTCGGCGGCCCACCAATTACGATCAAAACGCGCTTCTAAGACAGTACGTAAATCGGTCCAAGGTTGGTCAATTTGAGCACTCAACCATGCCGGCATCGCTAAATTAACCCCTACCCCAATAATTGCGTTGGCATCACCGCTGGCCTGGCCCTCTAGTTCAACCAAAATACCAGCAATTTTGCGGCCATCGACTAATACATCGTTGGGCCATTTTACTTGCACGCCCAAGATGCCTGCAGCTTGCAACGTTTCAGCTAAAACAGTACCGACTACCAGACTCAAACCCATTGCGGCGGACATACCCTTACTTAACGGCCAGTACATACTCAAGTACAAGTTGCAGCCAAACGGTGATTGCCACTGCTTACCGCGCCGTCCCCGACCAGCGGTTTGGGCTTCGGCTAACACGGTATAACCGGCAACCTTTTGCTGCAGAGGTAACTGTCTGATCACATCATTACTCGAACCGACAATACGCTGTAACTGCAGGTTAGCCGGCCCGAAATCAGCAAGTAATTGGTTAATTTTGGCCTCATCGAGCAGCTGTAATGGTTCCACCAATCGATAACCACGCCCTGTAACCCGAAACACGTCGAGCCCCAGCGCCTGAATGCCAGAAACATATTGACTCACAGCAGTTCGACTGACGCCAAGGAGGTTGCCTATATCAGCACCCGAGTGAAATTCACCATCGGCCAATAGCTCAATCAAGCGAATAATGTTGTGCTGCTTTTGCTTCATATCTGTATCAATTCCCGCTGATTAAACAACCGCACCTCCACCTCTAAGGCGATGGAAAAATGCTCTTGAATGTCCTTTTTAATAGCCATTGCCATATCAAGCAAATCGCTACCACAGCCATTATTAGTATTGACCAATACCAAGGCTTGTTGCTGATGCACTTGAATGGCACCGCGCTTAACGCCTTTCCAACCGCGCTGGTCAATCAACCAACCAGCGGCTAGCTTAATACTGCCATCGGCGTTGGTATAGCCTTTTAACGTTGGATAGCGCTGCAATAGTGCTTGATAATGCTCAGCACTAATAGTTGGATTTTTAAAAAAGCTACCAGCGTTTGGCAGCAGCTGTGGATCAGGTAATTTGGCTTGGCGAACCGCAACTACACGCTGATAGATCTGTTCAGCGGTGGGGTTCACTAAATCGCTTAATTCGGCATAACGGGTATTTGGTTGCCATTGCTTCGGTAGGCGAAAGCGCACCTCAGTAATTAACCAGCGTTCTGGGTTTTGTTTAAATACGCTGTCACGGTATGCGAATTGGCAAGCCTCATGCGAGATCTCAACAAAACATTGTTGCTGGCGATCCCACGCTTCAACGGATGCAATAAATTGCGCCACTTCACTGCCGTAAGCCCCAATATTTTGTACCGGCGCAGCACCAACAGTACCTGGAATCAAAGCCAGGTTTTCCAAGCCAAAATAGCCCTTATTGAGGCAGTAAGTCACCAACTGATGCCATGATTCACCCGCAGCCACATCAAGCAGCCAATCGCTGTCTGACTCCCGCACATGAATTCCGCTTAATTCGACTCGTACCAATGGTCGCTCAAAATCAGCGGTGAAAATAGTGTTGCTGCCATGGCCAACCACTAAGTAGTCCTCCGTTGGTAGTTCTGCACACTGTTTTTTATCACGTAAGAAGTGCACCACACGAGCAAAGCCCGGTAGCCGAAAGGTATGAAGCAGATTAAGCGGAGTGTTCTGTTCGGTCACGATCATCACGTAATTGTATGTGAGGACCGATAGTAGTGCTAGCATTTGCGTAAAAGAAAAAGCCCCAGCGGTTAGGCTGGGGCTTGTTCGGAATAGGTGCCTGGCGA
>CAYXGO010000116.1:0-5257 GCA_964464575.1 uncultured Pseudomonas sp.
TTGCTCGCGGCTACGCATATTATCACTAATAATGCCCTGCAAATCGTCGACAGTGTACAAATAAGCGTCATTCAAATCGTTGACCTGTGCCTCAATGTCACGCGGTACGGCTAAATCGATCAGTAACATGGGTTGCCAGCGCCGTTGTTTCAGAGCTGTTTCAACCATCCCTTTACCAATAATTGGCAAGGTACTCGCGGTCGAACTAATCACCACGTCGGCTTGCGGTAACAAATCCGGCAACTCCGCTAAGGTGTGGGCTTGGCCATTGAACTTACTGGCTACGCCTTGCGCACGTTCTAAGGTACGGTTGGCCACCAATAGCTGCTTCACGCCATGTTCGCGTAGATGCTGAGCGACTAACTCAGCGGTATCACCAGCCCCCACCAGCAGCACCGTGGCTTGCTTCATTTCAGCGAAAATTTGCCGTGCTAAATTAACCGCTGCATAGGCCACCGATACCGCATTAGCACCCACACTGGTCTCACTGCGCACGGTCTTGGCTACTTTGAAGCTGTGTTGAAATAATCGCTCTAGCACCCCGCCGACACTGGCTTGGTCTTTGGCAAATTGATAGGCTTGTTTCACTTGACCGAAGATTTGTGGCTCGCCCAACACTAATGAATCGAGGCCGCTGGCTACGCGCATCAGGTGTTGCATGGCTTGCTCATCTTGGTAGCTATACACGTGACTGCGCAACTGCTCAATGGCGATGCCATGATACCCCGCCAACCAGCCTAGCAAGAGATCTGTAGAAGCCGCGCCGTAACAATACAATTCAGTACGATTACAGGTGGATAAAATCACCGCTTCATCCACACCCGCTTGCACACGCAAAGCTGGCAGCGCTTGATGCAGCTGCTCTAAGCTAAAGGCAACTTGTTCGCGTAACGCCACGGAGGCCGTTTTGTGATTAACACCGAGTGCAAAAATGGTCATAATAACCTGAGTAAACTAGCCCTTAGCTGCTGCGAAACGCTGGCAATTGTACGCCAATGCCCGCATGATGAAAAGCATACTGCTGTTTGGATACGCTGATGACACGATTATTAACCCTACTGTTGCTGGCCTTGCTGCAAGTCACCCTCAGTGCCTGTTCAAGTACCCCACAACAACATAGTTTGAGTGCTATTGATCGCAGCGCTGCGCTGAGCCATCAGCAGCAACTGCAAGGCATCAACAGTTGGCGCTTACAGGGACAAATCGCATTGTTCGACCTCAGTGCTGACAAGCGTCATTCGTTATACCTAGATTGGCAACACAGCGCTGCCACCATCACTATTCGCTTTTCGCATCCCTTGCAAGGTACCTTAGCGCGGCTTGAACAAACCCCAGCCGGCGCAGTGCTGATTGACGATGAGGACAATCGCTATTATGCCACCGACGCCGAGACACTGCTGCGTGATTATTTTGATCTGGCGCTACCGTTTAACCTCGTCAGCGAACTGATTTTAGGGCGTGAGCAGGCCACTATGCAGCAACAACAATACATTGTGCTCAACCAGCAACAACCGCCGTTGGCATTACTGAGTGGCTATGCCATCCCAGCTTCAGGGCAACTATGGCGGGCGCAACTGAGCAGTTATAAAGTAGTAAAAGGCGTTCACCTGCCACAGCAATTTGAACTCAGCGCGCAGGAGTGGCGGATCAAACTACGGATTAGCCAATGGCAACTTTAACCCTGCCCGCTCCGGCTAAGTTGAATTTATTTCTGCATATTATCGGGCAACGCCACGATGGCTATCATCAGCTGCAAACCCTGTTTCAGTTTATCGATTACTGCGATCAACTTGACTTTATGTTGCGTGACGAAGCCGGTATCCGCTTTGACTGCGATGACCCAAACCTACGCGGTGACGATAACTTGGTAGTGCGGGCCGCGCAGTTGTTAGCCCAGCATTATCCTGACCGACCCGGAGTCGCTATTTATTTGCATAAAAAACTACCCTATGGCGGCGGTTTAGGTGGCGGCTCGTCCGATGCAGCGACCACCCTCCTGGCATTGCGACAACTCTGGCAGTTACCGCTCAGTGATGACCAATTAGCAGCGCTTGGCTTGCAGTTGGGTGCTGACGTACCGGTGTTTGTGCGCGGCTATGCTGCCTTTGCCGAGGGAGTTGGCGAGCAATTACAACGCGCCATGCCCGCCGAGTGTTGGTATCTGGTGCTGCACCCGAATGTTCATGTCACCACCGCGCAGATCTTTCAGCATGCCGATTTACCCCGCCAGCATGTGCCCATAACTTGGCCCAACTGGAGCTGGGACAACACCAACAACGATTGTCAACAACTGGTCGGTGATCTGTACCCCGAAGTTGCCAAGGCACTGGACTGGTTGGTACAATACGCACCCGTTCGTATGACCGGTACCGGAGCCTGTATTTTCGGTCGGTTTGAGCATGAAGAAGCAGCCCGTGCGGCGCTTCAACAACTGCCGTCGGCCTGGCGAGGCTTTGTTGCTCGCGGCTGTAATGAATCGCCGGCCTGCCATGCCCTTAGGCAGGCCGCCACTGTCAACCTGACCAACCAAGATTGAGGTTTAGTGTGCCTGATATGAAGCTGTTCGCTGGCAATGCCGTGCCAGAACTTGCCCGAAAAATTGCTGATCGCCTGTATATCAAACTCGGCGATGCCGAAGTGGGTCGTTTCAGCGACGGTGAGATCAACGTCAAAATCAACGAAAACGTGCGTGGTTCCGACGTCTTCATCATTCAATCCACCTGTGCACCAACCAACGATAATCTGATGGAATTGATTGTCATGGTCGACGCTCTGCGGCGCGCCTCAGCTGGCCGTATTACTGCGGTTATCCCGTACTTCGGTTATGCCCGCCAAGATCGCCGCGTGCGTTCAGCGCGGGTACCTATCACCGCCAAAGTGGTAGCCGACTTTTTATCCTCAGTAGGCGTTGACCGCGTATTGACCGTCGATTTGCACGCTGAGCAAATTCAAGGCTTCTTTGATGTACCGGTGGATAACGTGTTCGGTACCCCGGTGCTGATGGAGCATTTACGCCAGCAAGCCTTCCACAACCCTGTGGTGGTGTCACCAGACATCGGTGGGGTAGTACGTGCCCGAGCGCTGGCGAAGTTATTGAACGATATTGACTTAGCCATTATCGACAAGCGCCGTCCCCGCGCCAACGAATCGCAAGTCATGCACATCATCGGTGATGTCAACGATCGTGATTGTATTATCGTTGACGACATGATCGACACCGGTGGTACCTTGTGTAAAGCCGCTGAAGCATTGAAAAAACATGGTGCGCGCCGGGTCTTCGCCTATGCCACGCACCCAGTATTTTCAGGCAACGCAGTCGCCAACATTCGCGATTCGCATATTGACCAAGTGGTGGTGACTGACAGTATTCCACTGAGTGCCGAAATGAAAGCGCTGGACAAAGTGCATCAACTGACCTTGGGCGGAATGCTCTCCGAAGCACTGCGCCGAGTCAGTAACGAAGAATCAATTTCAGCAATGTTCGAGTACTAATTGAATTCTGTCGGCGCTGGTGGTACTATTCCGCGCCCTCAAATCAGAGGTATATGTCGGTTATTTGGTCGCGAATAGCCGACGTTCTTTTATTTAACGGAGACACTACCATGTCGACAATTGATTTCGTAATCCATGCAGAACTTCGCACGGACACAGGGAAAGGTGCGAGCCGCCGCCTGCGTCGTGAAGAAAAGATCCCTGCAATTTTATACGGCGCCAACAAAGAGCCGTTGATGCTGACTGTTGATCACAACAAAGTGAACAACATGGCGCAAAACGAAGCCTTCTACTCGCACATCTTAACCATTATGGTTGATGGCAAGAAGCATCAGGCTATCTTGAAAGACGTCCAACGCCACATGTTTAAGCCTAAGTTAACTCACTTAGACTTCCAACGCGTTGAAAAAGGTCAAAAGCTTCACACTCACGTACCAGTTCACTTCATTAATGAAAAAACTGCACCTGGCGTGAAAACTGACGGCGGCGTCGTGATGCACCATATCGCTGATATCGAAGTGACCTGTTTACCAGAGCACTTGCCAGAATTCATCGAAGTGGATGTAGCTAACATGAACTTGGGTGACACCCTGCACTTAAGCGACCTGACCCTGCCTAAAGGCGTTGAGTCAGTTGAGCTTGGCAAAGGCGAAACACACAACCAAGCCGTGGTATCTATTGTTGCACCACGTGTTGACAAAGCCGCAGCCGCAGACGACGAAGCAGCAGCACCAGAAGCTGAATAAGGTCGAATGGCCACGATTCGCTTACTCGTGGGCCTGGGTAATCCAGGCCCCGAATATTCTCAAACTCGCCATAATGCCGGTTTTTGGTTAACTGACCAATACGCTCGGCAGCACCAAGTAAGCCTGCAACCCGAAGCAAAATTTTTTGGCCATACAGCGCGTATTCAGCGCGGTAACCTTGATTTGCGTGTGTTGCAACCTATGACCTTTATGAATCGCAGTGGTCAAGCGGTGGCAGCTCTTGCCAATTTTTATAAAATCAGCCCCAGCGAAATTTTGGTCGCGTATGATGAGCTTGACCTTCCACCTGGCGTGGCAAAATTCAAGACCGGCGGCGGTGCCGGCGGTCATAATGGTATTAAAGATATGATTGTGCAGCTCGGTAGTGATCAGTTTCACCGCCTGCGCATTGGCATTGGCCACCCTGGCGATAAAGCTCGGGTAACCGGGTTTGTGCTCGGTAAAGCTCCTGCCAGCGAGCAACACTTGCTCGAGCAAAGCATCGACCAAGCCTGCCGTGGTATTGACCTGTTGGTTGATCAAGGTATGCTGGCCGCCCAGCAGTTCTTACACAGTTTTAAAGCACAGCGAGATTAATTATGGGTTTCAAATGTGGCATTGTTGGTCTTCCTAACGTCGGTAAATCAACCCTTTTTAACGCCTTAACCAAGGCTGGCATCGAAGCCGCCAACTTCCCGTTTTGTACCATTGAGCCGAACACCGGCGTGGTCGCGGTTCCGGATGAGCGCCTTGATGCTTTAGCGGCTATTGTGAATCCGCAGCGCGTGGTGCCCACCAGCATGGAATTCGTGGATATCGCCGGCTTGGTCAAGGGTGCCTCGAAAGGTGAAGGTTTAGGTAATCAGTTCCTTGCTAACATTCGTGAAACCGATGCCATTGGTCACGTGGTACGCTGCTTTGAAAACGACAACATTGTGCATGTTGCTGGCAAAGTGGACCCGGCCGAGGATATCGAAATCATCAACACTGAATTAGCTTTAGCCGATTTAGACAGTGTT
>CAYXGO010000117.1:0-5255 GCA_964464575.1 uncultured Pseudomonas sp.
TAGGCAGCTTTGGCGGCTTTGTTAAACTTCAAAATACCGCGAATCAGCCGCCAAAATTTTCGGCTAAATAAATTTTTACGCTGGGCAAATAAGGTATTAAGGTTGTTACCGTTGTACTCAATTCCGGTATCTGGGTCACGCACACTGAAGCTCATTTCGGTGTCGCGCCACGATACTCCCAACTCGCGCATCATGGCGCGAAAATACGGATAGGTGCGGTCATTAAATACAATAAAACCAGTATCAATGGCGTAGTTCTTACCCTGTAGCGGTATATTTTTGGTGGCGGTATGCCCACCAATATAGTCATTTTTTTCAAACACCGTGACCTGGTGCTCACGTTGTAATAGCCACGCGCTGGTTAAACCTGCTATCCCTGTTCCGATAACCGCAATTCTCATGAAAACCTCAAATTAAAAACGTTTAGAAATGGCAACTTGCCAGCTTTGCGGCAACCGCGATAACAACTTAAGTAACCAACCAAAAAGCCTTGGAAAGGTAATATCTGTGCGTTTCTTAGCAATACCTGTACGAATTGCCTGAGAGGCAAATTCAACCGTCACCGCCATTGGCATGGCAAAATCATTGACCGCCGTCATCGGTGTTTTAACAAACCCTGGCGATACCGTTTGCACCAACACACCACGCTTGCTCAAGTCCACTTGCAAGCTGCGAGCAATATATTGCAGCGCTGCTTTCGATGAGCCGTAGGCTTCAGCGCGGGTAAATGGCAGCAGGCGCGCAGTACTACCGACCAACACCAGCTGGCTGCCTGATTGTAAGTTCGGCAACACAGCTTCAATACAGCGCAACATACCAAAGATGTTCACCTCATAAACCCGTTCAAACATGGCGCTGCTAAAGTTGTCGATATCAACGTACTCACACACACCAGCCGATAGAATCACTACATCGAGTTGCTGATAACCACGCAAGCTGGCAATTGTGGTGTCGGCATAGGTGACATCTAGTTGCTGTGCGGTGATCTGTTGTGGATAGGCATCAACCAGCTGCTGCAGGGCACTTTGGTTGCGTCCACAGGCAATCACTTTGTGTCCAGCGGCGGCATAATCACGGGCTAATTGCTCGCCAATACCTGATGTAGCTCCAGTTATTAATATATTCATGCGCTGTTCAACCGTTGTTTGACCTTGCTGATGACATAACGTAACACCGGTACATGTTCGTACACCATGGCACCGGCATCGTAAAAATCGCGTTGATAAATCACTCGCTCGTCAGCAATTTGGCAATGGCTCACACCTGGCACCACAATCTCCTGGCCTTTCGCCAAGTTAGGGTGGCGAAAACGCATTTGCCACGTCAGGAACAATTGCTCTTGGCTGGTACTACTGTGACTGAATTCAAAATGGCAGTAGTCGACGCCATGTAAAATAGTGCGAAAGTAATCTTGCAAGGCAGCCAACCCAGAAACCTGATGAATAGGATCCACAAACTGCACGTCAGCATGATAGATCTCCCCGAGTGCATCAATACTGGCGTGATCAAAACTCAAATAAAAACTCTTGATCTGCTGCATTAACGTTTCGCTGAGCAATTGCATAAGGCCTCCTTCAGGTAGCGCTCTGGTTATAATTGTTTGAAGGCAGCCAAGAAGCGCTCACGAGCGCTACTGTGGTCGACCATGGGTTGTGGATAGTCATCACGACCGCTTGCCTTGAGCCATGCTGCGGGCGCATGAATATGCTTGGTCGGACAATCCTTTAATTCCTTAATCCAAGTACGGATATAGCTGCCGTCAGGATCAACTTTGGCGCTTTGTGTCGTTGGGTTGAAAACTCGAAAATAAGGCACCGCATCAGTACCGGTTGAAGCACTCCATTGCCAGCCACCATTATTGGCTGGAAAACTCCCATCAATAAGCCGTTGCATGAAAAAGCGTTCACCCCAACGCCAGTCAATTTGTAAGTCCTTCACTAAAAAGTTCGCCACGATCATACGCACTCGATTGTGCATCCAACCTTCCGCCGCCAACTGCCGCATGCCAGCATCAACAATAGGATAGCCGGTACGGCCCTCACACCAGCGCGCAAATTGTTGTTCATCAGTGTTCCAAGGAAAGGCATCGGTGTGCTGTTGAAAAGCCTTACCATAGCTCAACCGGGGAATATGCTGCATCAGGTGTTGATAGAATTCCCGCCATGCTAACTCGGTCAGCCATACATCGGCACCACGCTCTAGCCCATGTGGGAACTCTGGGCTAAGTGCTTGTAGTTGGCGTGCAGCAGCCTGTGGGCCGAGCAAACCAAGTTCCCAATAAGGTGATAACCGAGAGGTGGTATCTAAGGCGGGGAAATCGCGCTCATCGGCATAATTCATCACCTGCAAATCAACATAACGCTGCAGTCGCTGTTGGGCAGCCAGTTCACCGACCGGCCAGGTACCGCTATCGCGCCGTGCTGCTGGACAACTTGGCAACGGCTGCAACTGATCACTAACATCACTCTGAGGCAGCTGAAATGCCGCCGCCACGCCAGTGCTGGCAAGGTGTGCTCGCCAGGCCCGATTGAACGGTGTGAATTTTTGGTAATAATTGCCGTTTTGGGTTTTAATCACTGGCGGTACCAGTAACTCACCATGAAAGCCATGGCATTGGATTTGATGATCAGCCAGCCACACTTGTACCGCCCGGTCACGGCGCTGCTCATGAACAGGGTATTCATGATTGAAGTAGAGGTCTGTCACCCCATGGCGCTGGCAAAAAGCTAGGCAGGCCTTGGCAGCCTGTTGCCAATCATCAATCACCACCACCTCAAGAGCGACTTGATGAGTAGCGGCATCGCCTTGAAACTGCTCTAAATGACGCCATAAAAAATCAATCTTGATAGCCGCCCAATCATGCTGTTGCCATTGCTTTGGAGCTGCTATATAAAGTGCTGGAATAGCTTTGCCGCTGGCATTGTTGGCGTAGGCGGCAGCTACCGCTGGGTTATCTTGTAGACGCAAGTCGTTACGAAACCATATTCCGCTGGTCATAGCCGAAGAATCCTTTGCAGTAAGATGTTAACGATACGATTTTTGCAATCATCTAGTTCACTCACTAAGGTGGCGAAAAAATGCGCTAAAACTCAGTGATCTGAAAGTTACCGCAGTGCGTTAACAGCAGAGTGATGCAGATTTACTCATAAAGCTAGTGAATCTGCGATTGTCGAGCAAGTAATTTAACGCGCCATGCAAGAGGTTGTAAGAATGACCACAGAACCGCTCAAGGTTCCACTATTTCCATTGTCTGGGCATGTGTTGCCCGGTGGGCAGATGCGCTTGCGGATTTTTGAACCACGCTATTTACGCATGGTGAAAGAAGCCTGTGCCCAAACGCCTGCGGGCTACATCGGTATGTGCATGTTTAATGATGCTGGCGATGTCGCCGAAAATACGCACATTCATCGTATTGGCACGCTAGCTACAGTCGTTGATTTCGAAACTATGCCCGATGGTTTGTTAGGGATCACTGTAGCCGGTGAACAATTATTTGCGCTGCAAGCCATAGAGACTGCCAGTGATGGTTTACGCGTTGGTTCAGTGATTCCCTTCAATGCATGGCCTGAACATCATCTTAGCGCTGATTACCATGAACTTGCTGAGCAGCTCGCAGCGGTGTATAGCCGCTATCCAGAATTAGGTGCACAACCTACCGAGCAGCAACTGGCTTGTGCCAATTGGGTTGCCCAGCGTTGGTTGGAAATTTTGCCGGTGAGCGCTGCAGTCAAGCAGACCTTACTGAATGAGAGCAGTTGCGAACCAGCTTTACACTATTTGCATGAACTTGTTCGTGCAAATTGTGATGAATGAAACTATTGTTGATCCAAGTGAATGGGTGACGCGTACGTATTACTACTTGAGGAACATTTCAGCAGGTAACAACTATGCGGTCAGTCTCTGACTCGATAATAAAACGGACAAGTATGCCCCCTGTGCAGGCCGATAATCCGGAGCACGCAGCTGAATTACTGGCTCGTATAGCCTCTGAACAATCACGCGCCGCATTTGCCGAACTATTTCGGCACTTTGCCCCGCGTTTACAAGCGTATGCCACGCGCCAGTTCGGTAACGAACAAACTGCCATGGATTTGGTTCAAGAAACCATGGCCAACGTGTGGCACAAGGCGCATTTATTTAAGCCAGATCGCGGTTCAGCTGCGACTTGGATTTTTACTATTGCACGGAATATCCGCTTCGATTTCCTGCGCAAGAACAAGCACCGTCAACATGATTTAAGTGCTGACGACTTGTGGCCAGTACTGGCCGAAGAAAATGAGAGTCTTGACGATGATTATGCCCTCGATAACGATTTGTTGATGCAGCAATTAGCGGTCTACACCGAATCGTTGCCAAAGGCACAACGTATTGTTATTGAACTAATTTATGTTGAAGGAAAGTCGCAGCAGGAAGTCGCAGACGCCTTAGAAATCCCACTAGGCACCGTGAAGTCGCGTACTCGACTTGCGCTGCAGAAATTAAAAGAGTTGATTCAACACCATGATTAAATTTCATCCTTCAGAACAGCACCTCGTGCAGTATGTAATGGGCGAACTAAGCCCAGCGATGTTGATGATGGTTGGCAGTCATGTGGACATGTGTCCAACCTGCCAGATGCATCTTCGCGACGTTGAAGAGCAACTGTGTCAAAAAGCCTTTGGCCAGCGCCAAATGCCGCTTGCACAGCTTGATGAAGAAGCGATGCTGAACGCTATTTTTCAAAGTAGCGTCAAACCAAGTACTGCCAACAGTGCCCCGCTCGAAACGTTAAGCCTTGAAGGCAAGCGCTTCAAGCTACCAGCCACTTTGGCACGCAACGGCGACCGTATTGGTCCATGGTCAAAAATGCTGGGGAAAATGTGGCGCGCACCGATCGAGATTGGTAGCGGTGAAACTTTGAACTTTATCTATATGGATCAGGGCGCACAAGTTCCTGAGCACACCCATCGTGGCTTTGAAGCAACACTGGTGGTAAACGGTGTGTTTAATGATGAAAGTGATGAGTATCGGGACGGTGACTTTGTGTTATTAGACGGCCATCACAAGCATACGCCGCAAACTCAGCAGGAAGACTGTCTGACTTTGGCAACTATTGATGCGCCCATGCATTTTACTTCAGGCTTAAGCCGACTGCTCAACCCGTTTAGCAGTTTGTTCCTGAAATAACAACGAAGCCTCTATTGAGGCTTCGCGTTACATACTCGCTGCTTTAACTTCTGGCCGGGGCGGAACGTCACCACCCGGCGCGCAGAGAT
>CAYXGO010000118.1:0-5204 GCA_964464575.1 uncultured Pseudomonas sp.
ACCCCAACGCTATTTGTGTTGCCACCCGGTGATGGCTTTGGCCACCGGCTGGTGGTGGATTTACCCGGACAAAGTGTCAAGCGCAACGAACAGGCCTTGAGTGTTGATCAACTGCAAGAGCGCAAGGTCACCATTGCTATTGATGCTGGTCATGGCGGCAATGATCCGGGCTCGATTGGCCCCACCGGCTTGCAAGAAAAGCGCGTGGTTCTGAGCGTCGCCAAAGCCTTAGCCGATATGATCAATGCCGACCCCGGCATGCAAGCCTATTTAATTCGCACGGGTGACTATTATGTAGGGTTGCGCGGGCGCTCACGCAAAGCCGAAGAAATTAATGCCGATTTGTTGATTTCTATTCACGCCGATGCCTTTACCTCACCGCAGCCACGCGGCGCATCGGTGTGGGTATTATCCACGCGCCGCGCTAATACCGAGTTAGGTCGCTTGCTCGAAGATAAAGAGCGGCTTGGTGATGTGCTGGCTGGTATCGATAGCAGTGAAACCGATCAAGACAACCAGTTGCAGCGCATTTTAGCCGGCGTGCAACTAGACGGCATCATGACCATTGGTTTTGAGGCGGCACAAGAGGTGGTCAGCGAGCTCGGTAAAATTACCCGCTTGCACAAACGCGAACCCCAGCATGCTAGTTTTGCTGTACTAACCGCCGGTAATGTACCGTCTATGCTGGTCGAAACTGGCTTTATTTCAAATCCCGATGAAGAGAAGTTATTAGCTAGTAACAAGCATCAGCAGCAACTTGCTCGGGCTATTTATAATGGTGTGCGCGCGCATTTCACCCGCAAGCCACCCGATGGCACCTTGTTTGCCACCAGCCGCTCCATGGAGCATGTGGTCAAACGCGGAGAGAGTCTGTCGGTGATTGCTAAGCGCTATAACACCTCGGTGGCGGCGATTAAGCAACATAACAACCTGAAAAGTGACACTGTACGTATCGGCCAAAAGCTGCAAATTCCGAGCTCTCGGTAGGAGCAAGTCATGCCGATTCAACTACTACCCATCAGTTTGGCCAATCAGATAGCCGCCGGCGAAGTGATCGAACGACCATCGTCGGTGGTCAAGGAGCTGGTGGAAAATAGTTTAGATGCTGGCGCTGACGCCATTGTTATTGACATTGAGCAGGGCGGCCGTCGACGTATTCGTATTCGCGACAACGGCAGCGGTATTGCTCAGCATGAACTCAGCTTGGCGTTAAGCCGTCATGCCACCAGCAAGATCAGTTCGCTGGCCGATTTAGAAGCGATTCTGAGCATGGGGTTTCGTGGCGAAGCACTCGCTAGTATCAGCTCGGTAGCACGCTTGACCCTCACCTCGAAAACTGCGGCACAAAGCGAGGCCTGGGAGGCTTGGGTAGAAGGGCGCGATATGACCGCGCATATTCAACCTGCCAGCCACCCAAACGGCACTACCGTGGATGTGCAGGATTTATTCTTTAATACGCCGGCGCGGCGCAAGTTCTTACGTACCGATAAAACCGAGTTCGCGCATATTGATGAAGTGGTCAAACGCCTTGCCTTAGCGCGCTTTGATGTGCGTTTTAGCCTCAATCACAATCATAAATTAGTGCGTCAGTATCCAGCGGTCAGCAGCGGTGGTTATGCCGATCGCGTGGCGCGGGTGTGCGGTAGCGGCTTTGTCGATGAAGCCGCTTATGTTGACGAGAGTGCAGCGAGCTGGCGGCTGTGGGGCTGGATAAGCCCGCCGCAAGCCTGTCGCCATCAAGCCGATGTGCAGTATTTTTACGTGAATGGCCGTATGCTCAAAGACCGCTTGCTCGGTCATGCCATACGCCAAGCCTACGGCGATCAATTGCATGACGAACGCAGCCCAACCTTTGTGCTGTATTTGGAGTTGCCAGCCAGTGAGGTTGATGTCAACGTGCACCCGGCTAAGCACGAAGTACGCTTTCAGCAAGCGCGGCAAATCCATGACTTTATTATGCAAGCGCTGCGCCCCTTGTTGCAGCGACCGCCACCGCCATTAGCTACCACGAGCGCAACTAGCAGCGCAGCGAGCACAGCACAGCCTGATTGGCAGCGGGCTCAGCATCAGTATCGCCCCGCTGCGGCTGATATTGCTGCGCAGTTACAGGCGCTGCAGCCGCTCAACCGCTCGCCATTGCCGGCCGTCATGGAGCCCACCGAGCCAGTAAAAATGCCGCCTGCGCCGGCGCCTTCAGCATCAACGCCAACGCCAGCAGAACCACTCGGCGCCAACACCAGCATGCCGTGGCGGGTATTGACCGTAGTGCAGCAGCGTTTTGCCTTGCTGCAGCAGTTGCTCGAGCAGGGCCAGTCAGCACCATTGCTATTACTTGATTTGCAACGGGTGCAGCAACGCGCCCTGGCGGCACAGTATGCCGAGCAATTTACCACCGGTTTAGCCGGTCAACCGCTATTGATACCGGTGCAATTAAGTAGTAGCGAAGCGATCGAGCAGGCCAAGAAAATTCCACCAGCATTGCTGGCGCGGCTTGGGGTGATGTTAGAGTGGCAGCGGCAGCATTGCATCGTTAAGCAAGTGCCCTCGGCGCTGCGGCAAACCAATATCAATCAGACCTTACCGGAGTTGTTGGCGCGCCTATGTGATCGCGCCACCGACCAAGAGCAGTTGCCGCAAAGTTTGTGGCTGTGGTTGGCGCAGTTGCAGGTTGCTACGCAGTACAGTGCCACCCAAGCGGAACATTGGTTGCAGCAGTGGTTGCAGTGGCAACAGCCGCCGCAGTATACCGTGGCGCTGACGCTGCCGACCTTGGCGGAGCCACTCAAATGACCGCTAACGCCAAAGTCATCTGCTTGTACGGCCCCACGGCGGCCGGTAAAACTGCCTTGGCTATCGCGCTGGCGCAGCGTTTACCGGCGGATATCATTTCCGTTGATTCGGCATTGATTTATCGCGGTATGGATATTGGCTCAGCCAAACCAACTGCGGCAGAACTGGCGTTGGCGCCACATCGGCTGATTGATATCTGTGACCCCAGCGAGAGTTATTCAGCGGCACAGTTTGCGCACGACGCACGCCAACACATAGACGCCATTATTGCCGCCGGTCGCACACCGTTATTGGTGGGCGGTACCATGCTATATTTTAAAGCCTTGCTCGAGGGCATGTCCAAGTTACCGGCTGCTGATCCGGCCATACGCGCGGAATTGCAGCAGCGCCTCGACCAGCAGGGCAGTGCACTGTTGCACCAACAACTCGCTGCGGTTGACCCAGTCAGCGCCGCGCGTATTCACCCCAATGATCCGCAACGGATCACCCGGGCACTCGAGGTCTTCCTGACCACTGGCAGCAGCCTCACCAGCTTGACCGCCGAGCGTCATGGTGCCTTGCCGTACCCGGTGGTGCAGCTGGCTGTAGCGCCAGTGAGCCGAACCCTACTGCATGAACGTATTGAACTTCGATTTCGGCAAATGGTCTCAGCAGGACTACAAGCAGAAGTTGAAGCCTTACGTGCGCGTGGCGATTTGCACCGTGATCTACCCGCCATTCGCAGCGTTGGCTATCGACAAATGTGGGAGTATCTCGACGGCGATTACGGTGACGGCGCTAGCGCTTATGAAGAGATGATTAATCGCGGTATTTTTGCCAATCGTCAGCTGGCCAAACGGCAACTGACCTGGTTACGCAAATGGCCCGGTGTGCAATGGCTCGATAGCTTGGCTGCAGATGCCGAGCAACAAGCTTGGTTAGCGTGCCAACAACCAGGCCAACAGTTTACCGATTTGCTCCCTTGAAAAGCGGCAAATCAGCCATATATTCATACTATTGGTAAAATAGTTGTATCGACACTGTGAATTTTCGCAGCTTGTTCTATAGTGATAGTGAACTGGCAAAAGGATGAAGTTGATCGCTGCTAGATACAAACAATAACAACAAAAAAAAAGGATGCAGACATGGCGAAGGGGCAAACGTTACAAGACCCATTTTTGAACGCGTTACGACGCGAGCGCGTTCCAGTATCAATTTATTTGGTCAATGGTATTAAGTTGCAGGGCCAGATCGAAAGTTTCGATCAATTCGTAATCTTACTCAAGAATACCGTCAGTCAAATGGTCTACAAACATGCCATTTCTACGGTTGTACCAGCGCGAATTCCGGCAAACTATTTGCCGACCCCAGATGGTAGCGAAGACGCGATAGATTAACTAACTCAGGAGTAGTGATAGCTTGTTTGATAGGTTTGAAAGTGGTGAACAGGCTGTCCTGGTGCATGTTGATTTTCACGCAGAAATAGATCGTGAAGACCTCTCTGAACTGAAATTACTGGTGAGCTCTGCCGGTGTTACCACCCTTGGGGTGGTGACCGCCTCGCGCAGTACGCCCAGTTCGCGTTATTTTGTTGGTAGCGGTAAAGCCGAAGAAATTGCTGAACAGGTGAAACTACTCGGTGCCAACGTGGTGATCTTCAACCACAGCTTAAGCCCTACGCAAGAACGTAACCTTGAAAAACTCTGCCAATGCCGGGTGGTCGATCGCACTGGCTTAATTTTAGATATTTTCGCCCAGCGTGCACGTACCCACGAGGGTAAGTTGCAAGTCGAGCTGGCGCAGCTTAAGCATATTTCTACCCGTTTGGTACGAGGATGGACCCACTTAGAACGGCAAAAGGGTGGTATCGGTTTACGTGGCCCGGGTGAAACCCAGCTAGAAACCGACCGCCGCTTAATTCGTGGCCGCATCAAAAATATTCTTGGCCGGCTCGAGAAAGTCCAGAAGCAACGTGAGCAAGGGCGGCGCGCACGGCAACGGGCAGAAATTCCAACGGTATCACTGGTGGGCTACACCAACGCCGGTAAATCCACCTTGTTTAATCGCATCACAGAAGCCGGCGTGTATGCTGCTGACCAATTGTTCGCCACGCTAGACCCAACCTTGCGTAAGCTGGAACTGGCTGATGTTGGTACGGTGATTTTGGCCGATACGGTCGGTTTTATTCGACATTTGCCGCACGACCTCGTTGCCGCTTTCAAGGCTACGTTGCAAGAAACCCAAGAAGCAGACCTGTTGTTGCATGTGATGGACATCAACGACGATCGCCAACAAGACAATATGCTGCAAGTGCAGGATGTATTGACGGAAATTGGCGCCGATGAAGTGCCGCAATTAATCATTTGTAACAAAATTGACCAAGTGCCAGAACTCAGCCCGCGTATTGATTATGATGAGCAAGGTAAGCCGATGCG
>CAYXGO010000119.1:0-5147 GCA_964464575.1 uncultured Pseudomonas sp.
TCTTTTTGAGTGGGTCTTGCAAGCTCATAACGCGCGCACCTACTTCCGGAATAAACGGGTCGGGAATAGTAAACACGTTGCCGTACAAGTTGTTAAACCGCGTGGCGACATCGCGCGCTAACTCTAAGTGCTGCTTCTGGTCATTGCCGACCGGCACTTGGTTGGCTTGATAGAGCAAAATATCCGCCGCCATTAGCGCTGGATAGGTGTACAAACCGGCGTTGATATTACTGGCGTGACGCTCGGATTTGTCTTTGAACTGGGTCATGCGGTTGAGCTCGCCCATTTGCGTGTAGCAATTCAGCACCCAGGCCAATTGCGCATGTTCCGGCACATGGGATTGTACGAAAATCACACTTTGCTCTGGGTCTAAGCCACAGGCCATATATAGTGCCAGACCATCAAGGGTGGCGGCACGCAAAGCGGCAGGATCTTGACGCACGGTAATTGCGTGCAAATCAACTAACATAAACCGACAATCGTGGCTGCTTTGCATCTTGACCCATTGGCGCAAGGCACCAATATAGTTGCCAATAGAAAGCTGGCCGGAGGGCTGGCAGCCACTTAATACAATCGGTTTACTCATGCTGATGGGTTCCTTACTTGTGCTAATTCAGCGCGCATTTGGCTGATCACCTGGGCATAATCGGGTTGACTAAAAATGGCTGAGCCGGCGACAAACATATCAGCGCCAGCGGCGGCAATGGCACCGATATTATCGACTTTGACGCCGCCATCAATCTCGAGCCGAATGGGGCGCCCACTGGCTTCAATACGCTGGCGGGCTTGGCGTAATTTGTCCAGTGTGGCTGGAATAAACTGCTGGCCACCAAAACCTGGGTTTACCGACATCAGTAAAATGACATCAATTTTGTCCATCACGTAATCTAAGTAATGCAACGGGGTAGCTGGGTTAAACACCAGACCTGCCTGACAGCCAGCGGCTTTAATTTGCTGCAACGAACGGTCAATATGGGTAGAGGCTTCCGGGTGGAAGGTGATAATAGAAGCGCCGGCCGCGGCGAAATCATCAATCATCCGATCAACCGGCTGTACCATCAAATGCACATCAATAGGAGCGGTAATACCGTATTTGCGCAATGCTTGGCAGATCATCGGCCCAAAGGTCAAATTCGGCACGAAATGATTGTCCATTACATCGAAATGCACTACATCAGCGCCGGCTTCTAACACACGCTCAACGTCTTCACCTAAGCGCGCAAAATCGGCCGATAAAATAGACGGTGCAATGAGGAATTCGGACATACTGATCTCCAGAAGCTATGAATGCGTATAGTTTACCAGAGCTTGACGCGCATATCAGTCAAAAATATGCGCCAATCAGCTTGGCAGAATCAGTGATTTTCTGCTATATTCGGATTACTTTTCAACCAACAGGGCTATCAACGAGGGGCTTATGCGTTATCAAATCGCAACCATCGCTGTATTAACTGGCATCGCCTTTCTCGGTGCTATGCAGAGCCCTGCGTGGCAGCACAATGCGAGCAACTTAACTCAGCAGTGTGAGCAAATCATGCAATCCAGTGAACTACCTCAGTCGGCTGATATGTGTTTAGCTGCAGATGATGCGGTCACTTGGGGGGAATGGTTTAGTGGCGAAAGTCGTTCTACCCAATTTCATTTTCTCGACTTCTTTGAATTAGTCTTCGGTGATGACGAGAAACGTGACTACCGGGGCGGTGATTATGCCGGTCCCAAGTTGCGCCTGTAATCGCTAACCGTCATCATGAGCCTTTGCCGTTGCTAAGCAAGCAAGATTCTAACCCTTCTCCTAACTTCTTCGCGGTGGTGCTTAGCGTAATCGCTGCATTGTTTGGCGTACAAACCGAACACAATAGACAGCGTGACTTTCAACATGGAAAGCCAGCGCTGTATATCGCTATTGGCGTGGTGTTTATTGTGCTGTTTGTGGTCAGCTTACTGCTGATTGTTAACTGGGTACTGCCGTAGCACTGACCTGTTCAGCATGGATGCCAGAATGCCGCAGCAACGCATCAATATTCGGCTCACGACCACGAAACTCGCGGAATAGCAACATCGCATCACGCGAACCGCCGCGCTCTAAAATAGCCTGCAAGAATGCCTGCCCGGTATCGCGGTTGAAAATGCCCTCTTCTTCAAAACGAGAATAGGCATCGGCCGACAATACTTCGGCCCATTTATAGCTGTAGTAGCCGGCCGCGTAACCACCGGCAAAAATATGCCCGAAGCTATGCTGAAAGCGGTTATATGCCGGTGGAATACGCACTGCTACGTCAGCACGAACGGCGTCTAAAATACGCTGTACCTGCCCTGCTTCACCCTGATAGTCGCGATGAATCAACAAGTCAAACAAGCTAAATTCTAACTGCCGCACCATTTGCATAGCCGACTGGAAGTTGCGTGCCGCCAGCATGTTATCGAGCAGCTCTTTCGGTAGTGGCTGCCCAGTTTCATAATGGCCAGAAATCAGTGCTAGGGCATCCGGCTCCCAACACCAATTTTCTAGAAACTGTGATGGCAATTCCACCGCGTCCCAGGCCACGCCATTAATTCCCGCTACGCCCGCCACATCCACTTTGGTCAGCATGTGGTGTAAACCGTGGCCAAACTCATGGAATAAGGTCAGCACTTCGTCATGGGTAAACAGCGCCGGCTTGTCACCCAGCGGTTTATTAAAGTTACAGGTTAAATAGGCCACGGGTAACTGCAACTGGTGGTCGGCGGTAATGCGTCGTACCGCACATTCAGCCATCCAGGCGCCGCCGCGTTTGCCACTGCGGGCATAAAGGTCTAAATAGAAACTACCGCGAACATCATTGTTGCTGTCGGTGATAGTGAAGTAACGCACACTGGGATGCCATGTTTCGACGCCACGCTGTTCTTCAACCCGAATACCAAATAATAAATTAAAGATCTCGAACAAGCCCTTCAGCACCTGGTGCTCAGGAAAATAGGGCCGTAATTGCTCGTCAGAGATTTGATAATGCTGTTGTTTCAACTTTTCACTGTAGTAGGCAATATCCCACGCTTCGAGCTCAGTAGCGCCATGTTCGGTGGCGGCATAATCGAGGATCTGTTGATAATCGGCGCGCGCCTGCGGTAACGACCGCATGGCTAAGTCTCGCAAGAATTGTTCAACCTGATCCGCCGATTGCGCCATTTTGGTGGCCATAGACAGCTCGGCATAGTTCGCGAAACCAAGCAACTGCGACAACTCGGCACGTAACGCCAAAATTTCATCAATCAGCGCGCTATTGTCATACTGACCTGCTTGTGGCCCTTGATCGGAAGCACGGGTACTGAAGGCTTGATACATCACGCGGCGTAAGTCACTGGAATCGGCATAAGTCATGACTGGCAAATAGCTGGGGATATCGAGGCCAAACCGCCAGCCTTGTTGGTCATGCTCGTGGGCACTCGCCGCTGCCGCATCAATAGCGCTCTGCGGTAAGCCCGCTAACAGGCTCTCATCAGTCACTAAGTAATGCCAGTTATCGGTAGCATCCAGCAGGTTATTACTGAACGTTGACGTCAGTTCGGCTTTGCGCGCCATAATATCGGCATACCGCTTTTTCTGCGCGGCCGGCAAGGCAATACCCGACAGGGTAAAGTCGCGCAAGGTGTCATCCACTACTTTGCGTTGTGCTTCGCTGAGAGTGCTATATTCGGCGCTATCACGAAGTTGCTTAAAGGCTTGATACAAGCCCTCGTGCTGGCCGACAAAAGTGCCGTAGTCAGACAGTAGTGGCAGACAGGCATCATGCGCAGCACGTAATTCGGCCGAATTCATCACCGCATTTAAATGCGATACTGGGTTCCAGCTGCGCTCTAGGTCGTCATCCATTTGCTCCAATGGTGCGACCAAGCCATCCCAACTGTAATCACCACGCGCCAAAACCGTCTCAATCATTGCTTTACAAGCGGCAATGCGCTGTTCAATAGCAGGCTGCACATCAGCCGCGGTGATCTGCGCAAAGGGCGGTAAATGATACTGACCGAGCAAAGGGTTTTGACTCATACGACTTCCTCTTGAATAATGCTGCTGTATTATTTTATTGATGTGCGGCCACTGGGCTTGATATTCAACCCAGCATACCGCGAAACCACAGGATCTATTATGCCAATGCCATCAGCACGGATCATGAGTGTTATCGCCTTACTCGCCTTAGCAGGTTGTAGCACAAGCCCAGATAACAGTGAATACACCCGGAGCGCAAGCGCGACCAATGCCCAACAATTAACGCTAGATACCCTCTATAAAGACAACCCCTTTCGGCTGAATCGCGTGGGTAGCACACGCTGGCTTGCTGACGGCAGTGGTTATACCGACCTAGAGCCTGCCGCCAACGGTCAAGGGGAAGATTTAGTGCGCTATCACCCGGCTACGCAGCAACGTGACGTGTTAGTGACCGCAGCCCAATTAACCCCGGCGGGTGCTAGTACGGCACTGTCGATATATGACTACAGCTGGTCAGTGGATGGCAGTAAAATTTTGTTATTCACCAACACCAAACGCTCATGGCGGACCAACACCTACGGCGATTACTGGGTGTATGACCGCAGCACCGAGAAGCTGCAACAACTCGGTGGCGATGCTGACCCATCAACGCTGCAATTTGCCCAGTTTGACCCGCAAGGCGAGCGTGTCGGTTATGTGATGCGCAACAATATTTACGTTGAAGATCTCAGCAGTGGGGCCATTACCCAGCTCACCAGCGATGGTTCAGCGACTATTGTTAACGGTACCTTTGACTGGGTCAACGAAGAAGAGTTTGGCCTCACCGTGGGCTTTGCTTGGAGCCCGAATGGTGAGCATATTGCCTACTGGCAGCTCGACACCGAAGGCACCCCGGTATTTACCATGATCAACAATACCGACACCTTGTACCCTACCCTGAAGCAATTCCCTTACCCGAAAGTGGGTGAAACCAATGCCGCTCAACGCATTGGGGTGATTGCAGCAATCGGCGGTGACACCCAATGGATGGCTATGCCAGGTGACCCGCGCCAGCATTATTTGGTGCGCATGCATTGGGCCGGTAACAGCGAGCAACTGTTAATTCAACAAATGCCACGCTCACAAGCCACTAACACGGTATTTATTGCCGATACCCAGAGCGGTGAGGTGCGCGAACTGCTGCGCG
>CAYXGO010000120.1:0-5133 GCA_964464575.1 uncultured Pseudomonas sp.
GACCGGACCCTTGCCGCATGGCAACGCGGTGAACTACCACAGCTGCTGACCATTGGGTTAGGCTATGATTTTCAGTACTGCGAGGGGCTGCCGCATCAGCCCTGGGATGTGCCGCTGCAGATTGTGATAACGCCGAGCAAGTTATGGGATTTTCGCCGCTAAACTGGTACACTGACAGGCCATAGCCCACCTACTAGGAAATCGGCATGGCAACCGCAAACTCGCACGCTGACCAACTCAAAGCACAGGCTGCTCAAGCCGCTCTCAAATACGTTCAAGAAGGCCACATTGTTGGCGTTGGCACCGGCTCCACGGTGAACTTTTTCATTGATGCCTTGGCAACCATGAAACATGACATTGCCGGAGCGGTATCCAGCTCAGAAGCCTCCACCGCACGCCTCAAAGCTCATGGCATTGAGGTGCTCGAGCTGAATAATGTCAACGATTTACCGGTGTATATTGACGGTGCCGATGAAATAGACCCGCATCTGCGTATGGTCAAAGGCGGTGGCGGCGCGCTCACCCGTGAGAAAATCATTGCCGCGGTAGCACAAAAGTTTGTCTGTATTGCCGATAGCTCCAAGCAAGTGGGCCGCTTAGGTGGCTTTCCGGTGCCGGTTGAAGTGATCCCCATGGCGCGCTCTTATGTGGCGCGGCAAATTGTGCAACTGGGCGGTGACCCGGTGTGGCGCCAGGGCTTTGTCACCGACAATGGCAACCTTATTCTGGATATTCACAATTTCGATATCCTTGACCCGGTGCAATTGGAGCAGCAACTGAATAATATTGTCGGTGTTGTGACCAATGGTTTGTTCGCCCAGCGTGGCGCCAATATCGCCCTCATTGCCAGCCCAGATGGCATCATTCAGTTAGGTGAATAATTTAGGTGAGTAAACATGAATAAGGTGTCATTAGCCAAAGATCGTATCCAAATTCTGTTGCTTGAAGGCGTGCACGAAAGCGCCGTTGAGGTGTTTCAACAGCAAGGCTATGACAACATTGAGTACGTCAAAACCTCGCTCAGCGAAGACGAACTCTGTGAACGCATCAAAGATGTGCATTTTCTCGGTATTCGCTCACGCACCCAATTGACTGCTAAGGTGTTTGCGGCCGCTAACAAGCTCAATGCCGTTGGCTGTTTTTGTATTGGCACCAACCAAGTTGATTTAGCCGCTGCCCGTGAACACGGTGTGGTGGTGTTTAACGCACCGTTTTCCAATACCCGCAGCGTAGCCGAGCTGGTGCTGGCAGAAATCATCATGCTACTGCGTAAAGTGCCGCAAAAGAACGCCGCTGCGCACCGTGGTGGTTGGGACAAAGCCGCTACCGGTTGTTTTGAAGCGCGTGGCAAAGTGCTTGGCATTGTCGGTTACGGCCACATTGGCAGTCAGCTCAGCGTATTGGCCGAGCAGCTAGGTATGCGGGTGCGCTACTACGATATCGAAACCAAATTAAGCCTCGGCAATGCCAGCCAAGTGCGCAGCCTCAATGAGCTGCTAAAGCAGGCCGATGTGGTCAGCTTGCATGTGCCGGAAACGCCGCAAACCCAGTGGATGATTGGCGCGCAACAATTACAGCAGATGAAAGCCGGTAGTGTACTGATTAACGCCTCGCGCGGCAGTGTGGTGGTGATTGAGGCGCTAGCAGAAGCATTGCGTAGCGGCCATTTAGGCGGTGCGGCGATTGATGTATTCCCACATGAACCGGCTGGTAACGATGAGTTATTTGAGTCAGCTTTGCGCGGTATCGATAACTGTATTTTGACCCCGCATATTGGCGGCTCCACCCAAGAAGCGCAGGAAAATATCGGTATTGAAGTGGCCAGCAAACTGGTGCACTACTCGGATAACGGCTCTACCCTATCGGCGGTGAATTTTCCTGAAGTGTCGCTGCCGGCGCATCAAGGCTCACGGCGCTTGTTGCACATTCATGAAAACCGCCCGGGCATGCTCACGCGTATTAACCAAGTGCTGGCCGATGCCGATATCAACGTGTCGGGTCAGTATCTGCAAACCGACACCAAGGTGGGTTATGTGGTGATTGATATTGAAGCGCCGGAGCGTACCCATCACGCCGATCAACTGCTACTGGCGTTGCGGGATATTCCTGGTACTATTCGGGCGCGTATTCTGTACTAAGTGGCAAAAAAATGGGCGCTATGAGCGCCCACCTTTCACGGTTTGTTCCATCGATTCCGCCGATACGTGGCGGACATCTTTGCCTTTGACAAAGAAGATGATGTATTCGGCGATGTTCTGGCAACGGTCGCCAATACGCTCCAGTGAGCGCGCTGACCACAGCACGTTCATGACCTTTGGAATACCGCGTGGATCTTCCATCATGTAGGTCATCAACTGACGGGTTAATGCTTCGTATTGACGGTCAGCTTGCGCATCCATCTGGTGCACTTCAAAGGCTGAATCCAGATCCATGCGGGCGAAGGCATCGAGCACGCCATGCAGCATGGTCAGCACCAGCTGGCCAAGATTCTCAAGGTTCAACAAAAACTCTTGTTGATCTTTATTGAAGCTCTCAAGAGCTACTTTGGCGATACGCTCAGCTTCATCACCAATGCGCTCCAAATCGGAGATGGTTTTGAAAATGGCAATGATCAGGCGTAAGTCGCTGGCTGCTGGCTGGCGCTTGGCGATGATCTGCACACAGGCTTCGTCAATTTGCACTTCGAGCGCGTTGATTTTGGTATCACGACGCAAGATCTGCTCGGCCAATTCATGGTCCGATTTTTCAATGGCGTAGAGTGAATCGCGCAATTGCTGCTCGACCAACCCACCCATGGTAAGTACCTGGTTACGGACCGCTTCTAATTCGTCATTGAACTTGCCGGAAATATGCCGGCTCATGGTTGGCTTATCCACGTTTGGCTCCTATTAACCGTAACGGCCGGTAATGTAATCTTCAGTTTGCTTCTTGTCTGGGGTAGTGAACAAGCTATTGGTATCCGCATACTCAATCAACTTACCCATGTACATGAAGGCAGTTTGGTCAGAAACCCGCGCTGCCTGCTGCATGTTGTGGGTAACAATCACCACGGTGTACTTGCTCTTCAGCTCAGTGATCAGCTCTTCAATGGTCAAGGTTGAGATTGGGTCAAGGGCCGAGGTTGGCTCATCCAATAACAACACTTCGGGCTCAATGGCGATAGCACGAGCAATCACTAAACGCTGCTGCTGACCACCTGACAGGCCAAAGGCGCTCGCATTTAAGCGGTCTTTGACTTCGTCCCACAAGGCTGCACCTTTGAGTGAACGCTCCACCACTTCATCCAGCGTACGCCGGTCGTTGACGCCCTGCAAGCGCATACCGTATACCACGTTCTCATAAATTGACTTAGGGAACGGGTTGGGGCGCTGGAATACCATACCCACTTGACGGCGCAGTGCCGCGGCGTCCACGTCTTTGTCATAAATGTTTTTGTCATGCAGCAAGATCTGGCCGCTGACTTTACAGATCTCGACTAAGTCGTTCATGCGGTTAATACAGCGCAATAACGTTGATTTGCCGCAGCCTGATGGGCCGATAAAGGCCGTCACGCGATTCTTCGGGATCTTCATTGAGATATCGTAAAGGGCCTGAGCGCTGCCGTAATGCAGGTTCAAATCGCGGATCTCTAACGCGGTTTGCTCAGCGCTTAAGTTGGCTAGATCCAATGCTTCTGCTTGTAAATTGCTCGGAGTTACCGAAATCATAGTCATGACCTTTTCATGTCAACGAAGTAATTAGTGCTCAAGCGAGCGGTATTTTTCGCGCAAGTGGTTGCGCACGCCAATGGCAGTTAGGTTTAACCCAACAATCACCGTCACCAATAAGAATGAGGTGGCGTACACTAACGGCCGCGCGGCTTCTACGTTCGGGCTCTGGAAGCCCACATCATAAATGTGGAAGCCCAAGTGCATAAATTTGCGATCTAAATGGAAGTACGGGAAGTTACCATCCACCGGCAACATCGGCGCCGACTTCACCACGCCCACCAGCATCAGCGGTGCTACTTCACCGGCCGCACGCGCCACCGCCAAAATCAAACCGGTCATAATAGCCGGTGACGCCATCGGTAAAATAATGCGCCACAGCGTTTCGGCTTTGGTAGCGCCCAACGCTAAGCTGCCTTCACGCAGAGTGCTTGGAATGCGCGACAAGCCTTCCTCGGTGGAGACAATCACCACTGGCAGGGTCAAAATTGCCAAGGTAATGGCCGACCACATGACCCCTGGGGTACCAAAGGTTGGGCTTGGCAAGCCTTCCGGGTAGAAGATTTGGTCTAAGGTGCCACCTACCATGTACACAAAGAAGCCTAAGCCGAATACCCCGTACACAATAGACGGTACACCGGCTAGGTTGATTACGGCGATGCGAATGATCCGGGTAATGGCGTTTTTACCGGCATATTCGTGCAAGTAAATAGCGGCGATCACCCCAAACGGCGTGACAATCACTGACATCAGTAAGACCATGAACACGGTACCGAAAATGGCTGGGAACACCCCACCCTCAGTATTGGCTTCACGCGGGTTCTCGGTGACGAACTTACCGATTTGCTTGAAGAAGTGTCCGACTTTGCTAAATACGCCCATGTCATTGGGGAAGGTAATATCCAACACGCGATACATCGGCAGCGTCACTTCCACACCGCGCATGTCCCGCACTACCAGCGAGTCGCGGCTAGCTTCTTCACGATAGGCAAAGAGCTGCTGCTCGAGCACTTGATAGTCATCACGCAATTGTTGCTCGCCGGCTTCAATGCGTGCAATTTCGCTGTCGGTTAGTTCGCCTTTAAGCTCTAAGGCACGGCGCTCAAGCCGATAGCGGTTGAGTTGGAAGTTAATGGCGCCGATGTCGCTTTGTTGCAGATCAGCGGCTTTTTCGTTGAGCTCTACTGCCCGCTCAATGCGCTGCTGAATGTCAGCACGTAAATCGGTGCTTTCTACCCGCTCCCCGTTCTCTAACAAGTGCAACGGATAGCCATAGAAGTTGCCATCTTTGCTACGTTCAACCACGGCTAAATCTGCTGGGGTTTCGTCGCGAACAATTTGCGGCTCCATCACCCACATGAAATCGAGCGGCACGAACTCACGGTTACCGACTTTCAGCAACACCCGCGTTAGCGTTTCTTCGTCG
>CAYXGO010000121.1:0-5115 GCA_964464575.1 uncultured Pseudomonas sp.
GCGCCAACACGCACTGGCTACACTTTTGCCGGTTGGTCGCCAGCACTGCCGGCTAACATGCCAGCTGAAAATGTATCGGTCACTGCCCAGTGGACAGTGAACAGCTACACCATCAGCTTTGATAGCAATGGCGGCTCAGCTATCGCCGACGCATCGTACGACTTCGGCGATGCGGTAGTAGCACCGACGGAACCAACGCGTACTGGTTACACTTTTGCAGGTTGGTCACCAGCGTTACCAGCCACCATGCCAGCTGAGAATGTCTCGGTTACCGCGCAATGGACCATCAACACCTTTACCGTGACCTTTGATTTGAACGGTGGCGAACGTGTCGGTGGTGGTGAGTTGGTACAACGTATTGAGTATGGCCAAGATGCGGAGCCACCGCAGGTCCAAGCTGCACCAGGTTGGGTATTTGGTGGCTGGGAAGGCAATTACATCAATGTAAGTCGCGACGAAGAAGTCATTGCTTGGTACCGCTTTGTGCCTGTAGGTGAAGATTTAGCAGTGACAACATTAGAAGATATCGCGGTAGCGATTACCCCGAATATCTCTGGTGAAGATGGTGCTGAGCTATTCTTACGTGTCGTGGTAGGTCCTAACTCTGGCAATTTAGAACTGACTGCCAATGGCTGGCAGTACACTCCGGACAAAGCATTCTTCGGCGATGACTTCTTTACCTACCGCGTTGTGGACGGCGATCTTGAATCGCTGACGTATCGTGTCGATATCGAAGTAACTCCGGTGAATAAGCCACCCGTCGCTGTCGATGATGAGTTCAGTGTTACCCGAGTTAACGGAGACACCTATTTATTGAACGTCGTGGCTAATGATACCGATCGCGATGGTGATCAGCTCACCGTGGTTCGGGCGTCTGCCGGTGTGGGTCTTGTGACTATTGAGAACAATCAGCTACGTTATCAAGCGTTGCCTAACTTTGTTGGCGCAGTAGCATTGCAATACGCGATTGAAGACGGTCATGACCACAGCGATAGTGCAGACGTGCTGCTATTGGTTACCGGTGAAGCGGACCAAGACGCACCGATCATTACCCTGCCACCAGACAAGTATATCGATGCAGTGGCCTTATACACACGGGTTGACTTAGGCGTTGCTAGTGCGGTGGATAACCTCGGTCGAACCGTTCCGGTATCGCTCGTGGATGGCGCGTCCATGTTCCCGCCAGGGCACAATATTGCCTACTGGAAAGCGGTTGATTTTGAGGGTCGCGAAAGCTACGCCGGCCAGCAAGTATTTGTGCGCCCACTGGTTTCATTCAGCAAAGATGTGCTGACGGTGCCGGGCGACGAGGTTACTGTGAGTGTTCACCTCAACGGCGACTCGTATGAGTATCCTTTGGTCATTCCATTCAGCGTTAGCACTCCAGCTGCCGGACTGCTGGGGCATAATGTTGAGCAACGTGAAGTGGTGATTGAATCTGGCCGCAGTACCAGTTTCACCTTTATTGCCGAGATGCATGAAGGAGTAAATACCAGCGAAGAGCTTACATTCACGTTGGCACCTGAGTTGAATCGCGCGCCAAATTATAAGAAACAGGTGCGGGTGATCGACGGTAATATCGAGCCAGTAGTCGTGATTAGTGCTCAACAGAATGGCCAGAGTCGCTTTATGATTAGCCAGCAAGAGGGCTTAGTCGAGCTCTCATTGCAAGGCAGCGACGTTAATGTCGGTGATCGGTTGAGTTATCAGTGGCAATTGCCATTTGCGATGCAATTAAATAGTGATAACACTGCAGCCACATTCGATCCGGCCAATGTTGAGCCAGGAATTTATCCGGTATCGGTCACTATTACCGATGATGGTTCGCCAGCGCTCAGCTCAGGTGACTTCGTGTACTTGGATATTCGAACTAGCCTCGCTAACTTAGGTAACGGTGATCGTAACGGCAACTTGGTGCCAGACAATCAAGAAGGCTGGGGCGATGACAACAATAATGGTATCCCAGACTATCTTGATCCATTCTATACCTGTGACGTGATACCAGAGCGACTCTTTGAGGGTGGCCTGTATGTTGCCGAGGTTGAGCCAAGTATCTGTATTCGTAAAGGTCCAATAGCAATGGAGTTATTGGAGGCTGGTATTCAAATCTTCCAGCGCAGCACACAGGGCAGCTCCATCAATCAAGTGGCGGCGAAGATTTTTGCCAATGGCGAGGCGCCCGACGATACCGAGGTAACCAACGTGGGTGGTTTATTTGATTGGCTATTGACCGATTTAAGTCAAAATGGTCAAACCGTCAAATATGTTGTTCCACAACGCAAGCCCATGCCAGAGGGTGGTCGTTACCGTCAGTACTCGTCGATCACTGGTTGGAGTGACTTTGTGGTGACTGAGCGAGACTTATTATGGTCAACCGCTGGTGAACCCGGTTTCTGTCCACCACCCGGCAGTGAGTTGTGGACTCCAGGTATGACCGCAGGTCACTATTGTCTGCAAATTCAAGTAGTCGATGGTGGACCTAACGATGCTGATCTCGCTGAAAACCGGCTCGTTTTCCACATGGGTGGTATTGGTGTGCCAGTAAATTCAAATAGTGCGCCAGTAGCATTGAATGATGTTGTCACCATGCGTTGGAACACAACTGCTGATATTGATGTACTGACCAACGACAGCGATACCGACAACGACGTTTTAACCATTACCAACGCGGTTCCTGCAGTTGGAACAGCAGAGATTATTGCTGATCAAGTGCGCTATACCCCGCCACAAAACTATGGCGGAACGGTGACTATTGATTACTCAATTAGCGATGGTAACGGTGGTATTGCCTCGGCAGTTATTTTTGTGGAGGTACTTGCTAACGTCAATCCAGTTGCGGTGGACGATGGCGCGAGTACCAATGATCGTACCGCCATAACGATTCAGGTGTTGAGCAACGATTATGATGATGACGGCGATACACTCACCGTCACTGGTGCCACCGCACAGCAAGGTAGTGTTGCGATCGTCGATGGCCGCAGCTTGCGCTACACACCGCGAGTTGGTTTCGCTGGGGTAGATATGATTCTTTACAGCATTAGTGATGGTCGCGGTGGCAGCGATAGTGCAACAGTTAGAGTTGAGGTGAAAGTCGTGGAAACAATTTCGATTACCAACGTAAGTTCAAAGGGCTCATTATCTGGGTGGTTGATGAGTGTGTTAGCGCTGTTCTTATTGGCAACTCCACTGGCTAATGCATGGGCTAAAACAACCGAGCATAGCTGGCAATTGCTGGCTCGCTTAGGCCATGCGAAGGTCAGCGGCAATGATGCTGATTTGTCTGCGCGGTTACCGACAGGGGCAATTCTGGTTGCCAGTGATTGGTCGGATACCAGTTTTGGTGCTGAGCTCGGCTATCGATTGAAGGAACGTTGGTGGCTCAATGCCGGTTGGGCTGACCTCGGTCAAGGTGTTGCCGAAATCACCGCGCAAACCGTTGATCCAGCTGCTACTCACGCCGCCGCTGCTGGTATTCAGCCGATGTTGGTGGAAGGCTTTACCTTTGGCTTAAGCTATGACTTGGTGGTCGACCCAGACTATCGCATTCAGCTCGGTGCCGGTTATTACGATTGGCGTGCCGATATGAGCAGTCGTATGGGTACTAGTGTGATTCGGTTGCGAGATGACGGTGGTGATTGGTATGCCCACGCTAGTTTTGACTACCGTTTAAACGACCAGTGGACACTGGGTGTTGGCGTACGTCGTTATTGGCTCGATGATGCCATTAACGACGTATTTGGCCAGCTGAGTTACCGCTTTTAATCTGCCATGTAACCGCGGGGCAGCTCAATACGCGCTGTTCCTGAGTTTACAGCGGCCTGAGCCACGGCCCGTGCTACATGAGTTTTTAAGCGCGGGTCGAGTGGCTTCGGAATAATGTAGTCAGCGCCAAATTCTAAACTGTCAACGCCACAGGCAGCTAAGACTTGCTCCGGCACCGGTAGTTTTGCCAGTTCACGTATGGCGGTTACCGCCGCCAACTTCATTTCATCATTAATGCGCCGTGCGCGCACATCCAAGGCACCCCTGAAGATAAACGGGAAGCACAACACGTTATTGACCTGGTTCGGATAATCCGAGCGACCGGTAGCCATAATTAAATCTTTGCGCACCGCCCATGCCAGTTCAGGTTTGATCTCTGGGTATGGATTGGAGCAGGCGAAGACAATAGGATTGGGTGCCATTAATTTTAATGCTTCGGCGCTCAATAAGTTGGGCCCTGATACACCAATAAAGACATCGGCTTCAGTGATGACCTCTTCCAACGTGCGCTTGTCGGTATTGTTAGCAAACGCCATTTTGTATTCGTTAAGATCGTCACGGCGGGTATGGATAACCCCCTTAGAATCGAGCATGTAAATGTTCTCGCGTTGTGCGCCACATTTAATCAGCAGCTCCATACAGGCAATCGCTGCAGCACCAGCACCGAGGCAGACAATATGCGCTTTATGAAGCTCTTTGCCCTGAATTTCTAAGGCGTTCAGTAAGCCTGCAGCGGTCACGATAGCGGTGCCATGTTGGTCGTCATGAAATACCGGAATATCACAGCGTTCAATCAATGCTTGTTCAATTTCGAAGCATTCAGGCGCTTTAATATCCTCCAGATTAATACCACCAAAACTGTCGGCAATGCTGGCAACGGTATTGATAAATTCTTCGGTGGTATTGTGAGTGACTTCAATATCAATCGAGTCGAGTCCAGCAAAGCGCTTAAATAACAACGCTTTACCTTCCATCACCGGTTTCGATGCCATGGGCCCTAAGTTACCAAGACCTAAAATAGCGGTACCATTGGAAATCACCGCAACCATGTTGCCTTTACCAGTAAAGCGGTACACATCATCAGGATTTTCAGCAATGGCACGCACCGGCTCAGCAACCCCGGGGCTGTAGGCGAGAGCGAGATCTTTGCTGGTTTCAGCCGGCTTGCTTAACTCGATGGTTATTTTGCCAGGGCGAGGAAACTCATGATAATCAAGTGCTTGCTTGCGGAAATCGGACATTATCTGCATACCTTGAAATGATAAATTCGAGTGAATAATGAATATAACATGGCTGAAAATGTCAACCATTGTAGATGCTGCAGCGAGATTAACAAATCTTACCTGATAGAAT
>CAYXGO010000122.1:0-5090 GCA_964464575.1 uncultured Pseudomonas sp.
AACTCTTGCACCGGCTTATCGGTAATAATCAATTTACTCACTGTTTTGGCGTTACGACGCCAAATTTCAGCCGGAATGTTGAGCATCTCGGTGCTGCCGTCAGCATAGGTGGTGTGCAACAGAATGGGCATCACCAAGCCGCCAATGTTATCGAAATCCAGTACATAATAATGTTTGTCTTCGGCGACTGCGCGCTCAAATACCCGCCGCTCCCACGGCTCTAACTTGGCCAAGAAGCTTTGATACTCATTGCGCTGTTTATTAGTGACGGTGAACTGGTCATTGTCGTCATGGAAATCTCGAATCTCTGGATTCAGTTCGACCCAAGTTTTGCGCGCTTCCTCGGCATTACGTTGAACAAACAAAGAGGTGGGTTTGTTCTGCTCTTCATCGCGACGACGCTGCCAATCGATATCTGGATCTTGGGTATCAAGGCGCAGCTTATAAACACGCTCTAAGCTAATATCAACGTGGTCAGTGGAGTAAAACCAGCCGCGCCAGAACCAATCCAAGTCGACCCCTGAAGCTTCTTCCATGGTGCGGAAAAAGTCCGCTGGGGTTGGCCGTTTGAAGGCCCAACGTTGTGCATACTCCTTAAAGGCGTAATCAAATAACTCACGGCCCATAACCACTTCACGCAAGATATTCAGCGCTGCAGCAGGCTTAGTATAGGCATTCGGCCCAAGGTTAAGCACGCTATCCGACTGGGTCATAATAGGTACTTGGTTAGTCGATTTCATGTAATCAATAATCGACCGCGGTTCAACGCCCCACGGAATCGATGGATCCCATTCACGCCCTGCCACGCCATCTAAAAAGCTGTTGAGTCCTTCATCCATCCAGGTCCATTGACGCTCATCAGAATTGACGATCATGGGGAAATAAATGTGACCAATCTCATGAATCACCACGCCAATTAAAAAGCGTTTTTCAGCCAATGAATAGGTGCGCGTACCGTCGTCTTGTAACACCGTACGCGGACCATTGAAGGTGATCATCGGATATTCCATACCACCCACGGGGCCATTGACCGATTGCGAGGTTGGGTACGGGTAATCAAATGAGAAGCGTGAATACACCTCCATGGTGTGGATCACCGACGCAGTACTGTATTTTTCCCACAGCTCGCCACCCTCTTTCGGGTAAAACGACATGGCCATCACCAAAGGCTGTACTTTGCCGCCCTGCTGATAGCCCTGCGCATCCCAGATAAACTTACGCGATGACGCCCAAGCAAAATCACGCACGTTTTCGGCTTTGAAGCGCCATACTTTTCGCTCATCGGTACCTTCTTTCTCGTTGTCGAGAGCCTCTTCTGGAGTCACCACGAACACCGGCTTATCAGCCTTCTCCGCTTGCTTTAAGCGCGCACGCTGCTGCTTCGTCAGCACTTGTTGCGGGTTTTGTAGCACCCCGGTTGCCGAAACAATATGGTCAGCTGGCACGTCAATGGCTACTTCAAATTCACCAAATTCCATAGTGAACTCGCCTCGGCCTAAGAATTCTTTGTTAGTCCAGCCTTCATAATCGGTAAATGCGGCCACCCGCGGATACCACTGCGCTAACAAAAACAGGTCATTACCGCCTTCACGGGCATCATCTGGAAAATGCTCATAGCCTGAACGAGCGTTAACCGCATCTTCTTCGACGATGTTAAAGGCAAAATCGATATCAAACTCAAATTGCTGGCCTGACTTCAGTGGCCGCGGCAAATCAATGCGCAAATTGGTTCCGACCACCACAAACTCCAATGGCTTATCATCACCATCAACAATTTTGTTAATACTAAAACCAAGTTCATTATCGGCCATAAATTGCTGACGACGCAGCTGATTCAGTGACAAGCGGGCTGGTTTATCAATGCCGCCTAGGTTCACGCTAGGCTTACTATCAAAGGTAGCGGTTAACTCGGCCATGGAATCATCTTTGAAAATGTTCTGGTCGAGCTGAATCCAAATATATTTCAAGGTATGCGGCGAATTGTTGGTGTAGCGAATTTCCTCATAGGCCTCAATGCGGCGACGCTGCTCATCAAGACGCACCTTAATGCTGTAATCGGCACGTTGTTGCCAATATTTTTCGCCGGGTTCACCGGTGGCGGCGCGATACACGTTCGGCGTCGGCAAGCTCTCATCAAGCTGGCGGAATTTATCGACATAGGAGCCTTTGGTTTGACTAATAGCGCTAGCCGCTGCGGCCTGCAGTGTCATTCCAGAGAACAGAGCTAGGCCCGCTAGGGCAAGCGCTAATTGCTGCTTTTGCATGATGTAACCTTGGTTGGTAAAAAATAGCCTCGAATCTAACAATCTTCTGCCCCGCTTACCAATCAACTAGTCGCAAAAACTTTCCATTTGTCGCAAACCCTCTGTTGGCATAAAGTAGAACTATAACAGGAGGTTTCAGGGACGTTTTACCATGTCGGAATTGAAATACGGGGCATTAATTGTTGTTTGGATTGCAGCTTGGCATTTAGCCGGGGTGATGGAGTACGCGCCCTATACCAGTTTGTGGTATTTGCCAGCGGGTATATCCATGGCGGCATTTATTGTACTTGGTAAGCGCGCCTTGTTGCCGATTTTTATCGCCGCGTCACTCATAGACCCAGAATTAATGGACGCGATAACAAGTGACTACGATGCCGCACATCTATTCACTGGAATGCTTTTTGGCTTAGTGCATACCTGTTCGTATGCGCTTGGCGGCCATTTTTCCCGACACTATTTTATTCGCCTAGGGCATGGCGAGTTCCCGCGCAAAACTATCATCTTGCTAGTGGCTTTCTCACTGAGTAGCGCCCTTGCCGCTATAGCAGGGGTTGCGGTCTTGCAGTTTACCGGCGGGCCCATGCTTTACACGCCGTTTGAAGGCATGATTACCTGGTGGTTAGGTGATTTGATTGGCTGCCTGGTGGTAACACCACTGGCCGTTATTGTACTTTTTCGCGCTTGGCCACAATTTAGCCCACCCATTAATGCCTTTGCCAGCTTGGCACACCCCGAGCGCAGTGACATGCTGCGTTTTACTAGGAAAGTATTCGTCGTCTGTACTTTTGTGGCATTGATCATGGGGGCGAACGCTATATTGCCGCTCTCAGAAGTACCTTATTTAATGTTTTTTCTTGGCATACCGCTGATATGGATTATTTACACGGAACATCCTTATCACGGCGCAATAACCTTGTTAATCATCAGTGTACTAATGGTCATTGGTTTACGTCTTTTAGAGTTACATAACGCCGCCTTGATCTATCAATTTGCCCTCTGTGTAACTGCCGTGAACGCCTACTTAGCTATGGCGGTTCCGCGTTTAATGCAGCAAAATCAATTGCTCAGTGAAGTGACTATGACCGATACCTTAACCGGTCTAGCCAGCCAAGCTCAGCTAATCGCACTGACCCATTTATTACTCCAACAACCTACTCGAAGTGGCCAACACCATACCTTGCTTCGAATCACCCTAGATAACATTCAAATCATCAATGACACCTACGGTCGCGCCGTGGGCGATCAGGGCCTCCGGCAGTCATTCCAAACGGGGCTCTACTAGCCCGAGCTGATTCCGAAGCGTTCCTACTAGTTATCCCCAACACCACGGAAGACCAAGCTAAAGCATTAATTCCAACATTAAAAAGGAACTTACCTGAAGTTGCGCATCGCGGCTTCGTAGTGCCCATCCGTAGCAGTTTTATGACCATTCAAGTAGACTCTCAACAAGCTTTTGATCGCACGTTACAGCGTGTTTTATCCGAACAACTATAGCGACCCCACCATGTCTCATATTGATATATTAGTAGCGACCACTTCTGGTAATACCGAATATTTAGCAGACCAACTAAGTGACCAGCTGATTGCTGCGGGACATACCACAGAATTACATTACGAGCCTGACTATCAGCAGCTAATGACCAACGAAGCAGCCATTTGGCTGTGCTGCATAGCCAGCCATGGCGCCGGTGAATATGCTGATTCTATGCTCGACTTTGCTGAACAATTAAGCGCCCAACAACCTGATTTACCATTACTACGATATGCCGTTATTGCCGTAGGTGATAGTAACTACGATACCTACTGTGCAGCAGGTCGCGATTGCGATGAACGCCTGCGACAAGCTGGTGCCTCTCGGTTAATAGAACGCCTGGAAATAGATATGGCCAACGACGATCCAGACCAAAAAAGTACCGAATGGCTAGGATCATTCATCGCCACATTGTGAATAACATCGGTATAACCGTGCTTAAGGTCTGTAACTAACGCGTGGATAACGGTGTGCATAAGTAGCATTGTGGATAACCTACGATCTTATCCACCGGATGATCACCGCTAGGATCGCTGGTTACGCACACCCTAACTGATCGTTGTGATCCTTGTCTGAATTGAGCTCGGCGCAGTTATCCACAACAACAGCCGCGCTAGTAGTAAGAGAAGTAGAAGATCAAAAGAAAAAGATCTAAGTTCTTTTTTTTGTCTAAAATATACCCGTTCCGATCCAATCCAATTCGCGCTAAAATAGCCGGCTATATTTTTTAAGGATCAGCGCATCATGACAACCCAACATTCCTTCCATCAGCATTATGACGTGATCGTCATTGGTGGCGGTCATGCCGGAACCGAAGCCGCTCTTGCTGCAGCACGCATGGGTAGTAATACCTTATTGCTGACTCATAACATTGAAACGCTTGGACAAATGTCATGTAACCCAGCTATTGGTGGTATTGGTAAAGGTCATCTGGTCAAAGAAATTGATGCCTTAGGTGGCATCATGGCTCATGCCGCTGATCATGCGGGTATCCAATTTAGAACCTTAAACTCCTCCAAAGGCCAAGCGGTTCGAGCCACTCGCGCGCAAGCAGACCGTTTACTCTACAAAGCTTATGTACGCCAGTATTTAGAGAATCAGCCTAATTTGACCCTGTTCCAACAAGCCTGTGAAGATTTGATCGTGCATAACGATCGGGTGATCGGGGTGTTAACCCAAATGGGCTTAAAATTCTCTGCCACCACCGTAGTTCTGACTGTAGGTACGTTTTTAGGTGGTGTGATTCATATTGGCTTAGAAAATTATCAAGGTGGACGCGCCGGCGATCCGCCAGC
>CAYXGO010000123.1:0-4946 GCA_964464575.1 uncultured Pseudomonas sp.
AACGCCAACAAGTAGCTGAGATTTTTTAAGCTGGGTAATTTGGTCATCGGGAGCTCCCGCAACGACTGACGTTGATACATTGGTATTTTCGATTATCATAGCCGCTTTTATTCGGTTGAACAAATAAAGCAACCTGTCATGATAGCGTCATATTATGCTGCTAAAGTGTTCAAAGTTCCCTGAGATCAGGTTGTTAGAAACCTTTGTACCCGAGCTGTTTAGTCAGCTCGGGTATTTTTTTGCCAAAGCTATGATCAAACGCAGCTTTCCTACCTTGTAGCGGCATATTTCCCTGAACCTTATCAGTAAATTTCGCTATACTCAGTACGGACCTTTTATTGCGGTATGTGGTGCCTATTGGCGAAGCAATGGTGGTGGTGTAATCATGGAACAAAAAATCAAAGTTTTAGCGGCTGATCAAGTCAAAATTATGCGGCCCGACCCAAATCAAGGCTCCAATGCCTACCCTCCGCGCAACCGTATTTACGTGCGCGACGTGAAGGGCAGCTTAGAATGGTTTCGGCGTAGCTTTGGCTTTATTTTGCTGTTCGTGTTTGCGCTAATTCCATGGTTGCAGTACAACGGTGAGCAAGCCGTGCTGTTAGATATCATGGCGCAGCGCTTTCGTATTTTTGGCCTGACACTATGGCCACAAGATCTCACCATTTTGGCCTGGATCAGCATTGTTGCGGCGTTCGCACTATTTTTCGTGACTACCCTCTATGGCCGCGTATGGTGCGGCTTTATGTGTCCACAAACCACCTGGACCTTCATCTTCATGTGGTTTGAGAAAAAGATTGAAGGTACCCGCAATCAGCGCATGTCACTCGACCGTCGCGCCTGGGACTTCGATAAAGTGTGGCGTAAGCTAGCCAAGCATACATCGTGGTTTATCGTAGCGTTGTTGACCGCGCTCATCTTTGTTGGGTATTTCACCGACATTCGCCAGTTATTTATTGAATTCTTCACCTGGCAGGCCAGCTTCTGGGCGATTTTTTCAGTTTTGTTTTTTGCCTTCGCCACCTACGGTAATGCCGGCTGGATGCGCGAAATCATGTGTACCCACATTTGCCCCTATGCGCGCTTTCAGTCGGCGATGTTCGACCCCGATACGGTGACAGTATCGTATGATGCCAAGCGCGGCGAGCCACGCGGTGGGCGTTCGCGTAAACTTGGCCATGATCAACTTGCGCAAAATAACCTCGGTGAATGCGTTGACTGCAACCTGTGCGTGCAAGTCTGCCCCACTGGTATCGATATTCGTAACGGCCTGCAATATGAATGCATCAACTGTGGTGCCTGTGTGGATGCCTGTAACGACACCATGGATAAAATGAGCTACCCACGCGGGCTGATCCGTTTTACCACCGAACGCAACTTACAAGGCGGGCGTACCCGTAAAGTACGCTTCAAAAGCGTTGGCTATGCTATTGCGGTGGTGCTGATGACCGGCTTGTTGGTGTGGGACATTGCTACCCGCGTGCCATTGAAAGTGGATATTTTGCGTGACCGCAATCAGTTGTACTCCATCAACATGGACAGCTGGGTCGAAAACGTCTTCACCTTGAAAATTCTAAACAAATCGCAGTTGCCAGAAACCTACAGTATCGCCATTGAGGGCTTCAGTGACTTTGTCTTAAGTGGGCAAACCACGGTTGCCGTAGCGGGTGGTGAGATAGCCACGGTACCGCTGACCTTGGCCGTGAATCCCGATGAGGTGCTCCAGCGCGTGCAAGACGTGACCTTTGTGGTACAAAACGCCAGTGGCGAGGTGCAGCAAAAACAAGTGACTACGTTCATTTATGAGTAAGGTTGAGGCGGCGGCCGACTTTAGTTTCAGCGCCCTCACCCCTGATCTCATCGCCAATGCATTAGCCAGTGTTGGGGTTGATCCACAGTCGGGATTGTTGGCGCTGAATAGCTACGAAAACCGCGTGTATCAGTTTGTTGCCGACGATAACCGCCGCTATGTGACAAAGTTTTATCGGCCAGCGCGCTGGACCAACGAGCAGATCCTCGAAGAACACGCCTTCACCCGTGAATTAGCCGAGCAAGAAGTCCCCGCCGTGGCGCCGCTGGCGCTCAATGGTCAAACCCTACATAGTTTTCACGATTATCGCTTTGCGGTATTTCCGAGTGTGGGCGGGCGCGCTGTTGAGCCAGGTGACTTAGATCAACTCGAGCGTATTGGTCGGCAAATTGGGCGCTTACATGCGGTGGCTCAGCAAGGTAGCTTTGTGCATCGCCCCGGCTTGAGTTACCAAGAATTCATCGCCGATGCGCTGGACACCCTGCGCCAGTCGCCGTTGCTGCCAGATAATTTGCAGAGTGCCTTTTGGGCCATTGCCGAACCTATTGCAGCGTTGTTACGTAAAGTAGATTTCGAGCGTTTCGAAAAACAACGTTTGCATGGCGACTGCCATCTTGGCAATATGCTGCTGCGTGATGACCAACTCACCTTTGTTGATTTTGACGATGCGCGTAGCGGCCCAGCCATTCAAGATTTATGGATGATGGTGGCCGGCGATGACCGTAGCAGTCGTTGGCAGCAGTTTGATGCGCTGATCAGCGGGTACGAAGATTTTTGTGAGTTTGATACCGACCAAGGGCTGCTGATTGAACCCTTACGTACTTTTCGTATCATACATTACATGGCATGGTTAGCGCGGCGTTGGGATGATGCGGCATTTCGTCGCGCCTTCCCGTGGTTTGCTGAGCAGCGCTACTGGGAACAACAGGTGCTAACCCTGAAAGAACAATTTGCCCTATTACACGACGATCCACTTGAGTTAAGGATGTATCCATGAAGAAGTTGTTGTTTGCTGTTCTAGCATTAATCATGTGGCCAGCCGCGGCGCAAGATTTTAAAGAAGGCGTGCATTACGAGGTGATCGCGGAAACCGCTACCGCCAAACCTGAAGCCATTGAGTTCTTCTCATTCTATTGTGGCGCCTGCTTCCGTTATGAACCCATTGCCGCAGCATTGAAAGAAGCCTATCCCGATAGTTTCCGCAAATCACATGTGCCAGTAGGTAACGACGAATTTGCCAAGAGCATTTTGCGCGCTACCGTGGTGGCCGAGCGCATGAAGGTTGCTGATGGTTTCAGTTCGATGTTTTTCCGCCGCCAACACGTTGAAAGAAACCCAGTAATGACGGTGCAAGATTTGCAGGACATTTTGCGTGCCCAGGGCCTTGCCGACGATCAAGTGAATAAAGCAATGGGTAGCTTTATGGTAAAAGTGGCCGCTGATCGTATCGAAAAAGAAGCCGAAAAATATGATGTGCGGGTTACCCCAACTTTTATCGTCAACGGTAAGTATCGTATCAACCCGCAGGGTTTAGGCGATAGCCAAGATTTCAGTGCCGATATGGTGAAATTAGTCGGTTACTTGCTCGAGCAAAAATAACCCCTCACTGGCGAGCTGTTGCCCGTTGCAACAGCTCGTCGTAGGTTTTATCTTTAGCTACCCAGCGGCTATTCAGCCAGCTCTGAAAACTCTGCTTAAACGCTTCGTCTTGTAAATAATCACCAATTAAATCTGGGCTGATGGGCAGGGTTTCTACCTTCACATACACCTCACGCAATTGCCCGCTCAGTAACTGCCACACCACCGTACGTGGGCTAGGTGGGTAGACAATGGTGATATCCAAAATAGCGTCGAACTGCTGCCCCATAGTTTGCAGGGTAAACGCCGTACCGCCCGCTTTTGGCATCAGCAAATGCTTAAATTCATTGCCCTTTTTGGCATGTTTCTCACGGGTAAAACGGGTGCCTTCACAGAAGTTAATGACGGTGGTAGGAATGTGCCGAAACTTTTCGCATTTTTTCTGCGTGGTGGCGATATCTTTGCCCTGCAAGTGTGGGTTCTTGGCGAGAAACTCGCGTGAATAGCGCTTCATAAAAGGCATATCCAAGGCCCAGCAACCCAGCCCAATCAGTGGCAGCCAAATCAATTCTTGCTTCAAAAAGAAGCGTGGCATGGGCATATAACGACAGGCTAAATGCATCAGTACCGGAATATCTACCCAGCTACGATGATTAACAATAATCATGTACCAACGGTCGCGATGCAGTTGATGATCGCCTTCAATGTGCCAGCGCATCGGCTGAGTCAGCCGAAACAACATGGACATGGCGTAACCCCACAGCCGGAACACACTATTGGCCAAGCTAGAGAACCAGCGTTGTACCGGCGCGAACGGCAGCAACAATTTGGGCAGACCAATAACGATGATCACGAACGCAATCAAGCCGGTGGTGAGTGCCGCAAAACTGAAGTTTAGGATCAGGCGAATCGGTATCAACAAGGTGGTCAGCATTAGCGCTCCCTCATGGTTATCAACTGCTTATGATACGCAATTGCGAAACACTTGCCAGCATCGAAAATAATACTGTATATTTATACAGTATTTTAATGGGTGTTTGGGTGAGGTCAGTATGCAGTTACAGCAACTTTTACAGCAAGGTTTGGTCTGGCAAGGGCAGCAACATCAGCCTCATGACCAGCAGCAATTCTTAGATAGTGGCTGGGCTGAACTGAACCAACACTTGGGTGGCGGCTGGCTGCGTGGCAGCGTTAATGAACTGCAGGTGGCACAGCCATTTAGTGGCGAGCTAGCCTTGTTAGTGCCGTTATTGCGGCAACTACAGCGCCCGAGTTTATGGTTGAATCCGCCCGCGCAGCCGTATTGGCCGGGGTTGTTGCATCAGCACATTCATCAGCCGCCGTTACTGGTGCGTACATCATGCAATGAACATGCGGTTTGGGTGTTGGAACAAACCATGCAGTCGCGCCAATGCGGGCTATTGCTGGCTTGGTTACCTAGCCTACCAGCGGCGTGGGTACGGCGCTTACAGCAATGCGCCGAGCAGCATCAGCAACTGCTGTTTGTATTCAGTAGTTGGCAGCCCAGCGATGAAGCCCGCGCTTATGTCAATCGCCT
>CAYXGO010000124.1:0-4928 GCA_964464575.1 uncultured Pseudomonas sp.
GAACTGTTCAACGAATCAGCCTAACCAGGAGCCTGACCGTGACGCGAATTATTAGCACCATCAATGCCAAGGATCAAACCTTTCAGGCCAATCATGAGGCTATGCAAAAGGTGGTCGACGATCTCTACGCCAAGGTTGCGCAAATCAAACAAGGCGGTGGCGCCAAATATCAAGAGCGCCACTTAGCACGGGGCAAATTATTGCCACGTCAGCGTATTGAAAAACTACTCGACCCGGGTTCTGCCTTTCTTGAAGTTGGCCAATTTGCCGCTTGGGACTGCTACGACGATTACGTACCAGCCGCGGGCGTGGTCGCTGGTATCGGTACCGTGGAAGGGGTGCAGTGCATGATTGTCGCCAACGATGCCACAGTCAAAGGCGGTACCTACTACCCACTGACGGTGAAAAAACATTTGCGCGCCCAAGAGATTGCTGAGCGCTGCCACCTGCCCTGTATTTATTTGGTCGATTCAGGCGGTGCCAACCTACCGCAACAAGATGAAGTATTCCCCGATCGTGACCATTTTGGCCGGATCTTTTTCAACCAAGCCAACATGTCCGCTAAAGGTATTCCACAAATTGCCGTAGTAATGGGCTTGTGTACTGCAGGTGGTGCCTATGTACCGGCTATGGCCGATGAAAGCATCATTGTGAAAGAGCAAGGCACGATTTTCTTGGCCGGCCCGCCACTGGTAAAAGCCGCTACCGGTGAAGAAGTATCCGCCGAAGAATTGGGCGGCGCCGACGTGCACACCAAGATTTCTGGGGTTGCTGACCATTACGCGCTGAACGATGACCATGCCTTAGCTCTAGCTCGCCGCGCGGTATCGCGCTTAAACTATCAACCAGCACTGCCACTCACGCCAACTGCGGTGCAGCCGCCACGTTACCCGGCCAGTGACCTGTATGGCATTGTCGGCACCGACTTACGTAAACCCTATGACGTGCGTGAGGTGATTGCCCGTATTGTGGATGACTCAGATCTCGATGAATTCAAACAAAACTATGGCGCCACACTCGTAACCGGTTTTGCTCGCATTCATGGCTACCCGGTTGGTATTGTTGCCAACAATGGTATTTTGTTTTCTGAATCAGCACAAAAAGGTGCGCACTTTATTGAGCTGTGCGCGCAGCGCAAGATCCCGTTAGTCTTCTTGCAAAACATCACCGGCTTTATGGTGGGCAAAAAATACGAGGCCGAGGGCATTGCCAAGCATGGCGCTAAAATGGTGACCGCCGTAAGTTGTGCACAAGTGCCAAAATTTACCGTGTTGATCGGTGGTAGCTATGGTGCTGGTAACTACGGCATGTGTGGCCGTGCCTACGATCCAACCCTGATGTTTATGTGGCCCAATGCGCGCATCTCGGTGATGGGTGGCGAGCAAGCCGCTGGCGTCATGGCGCAAGTCAGTAAAGATAACCTTGCCCGTCAAGGGCAAAGCATGAGCGCCGAGCAAGAACGCGCGCTGAAGCAGCCGATTGTTGATCAGTATGAGCAACAAGGGCACCCCTACTACGCTTCGGCGCGGCTCTGGGATGATGGCATTATCGACCCAGCCCAAACCCGCGCTGTGCTCGGTTTGAGCTTGGCCGCAGCCAACAATGCACCGATTGCCGAGACACGCTTTGGCGTGTTCCGTATGTAAGGGGACAGCCATGTCATATTCACATATAGACTTACGTATTGAGGCCAGTGTGGCGCGGTTAACGTTAAACCGCCCCGAGGTGCACAATGCTTTTGACGATCGCATGATCGCCGAGCTGTTGGATGCGCTCAATAGCGTTGCCAATGACGCCGAGGTGCGGTTACTGGTACTGGCCAGCAACGGCAAAAATTTCTCAGCGGGCGCCGACTTGAGTTGGATGCGCTCCATGGCAAGTAAAAACTACGCTGAAAACTGTGCCGATGCCGAGCAATTATCATTGTTGATGCAACGCCTCGATGAATTGCCACAACCGACTGTCGCTTTGGTGCAAGGTGCCGCCTTCGGTGGCGCCGTGGGACTGGTCGCCTGTTGCGATATCGCGCTGGCTGACAGTAGCGCCAGCTTTTGCCTCAGCGAAGTTAAAATTGGTCTCATTCCAGCGGTTATCAGCCCCTATGTCATGCGTGCTATGGGTCATCGTCAGGCGCGTCGCTATATGTTGAGCGCCGAACGCTTTAGTGCCCAAACTGCACACAGCATGGGCTTAGTGCATGAACTCACCGATGACCTTGAGGAATGCTTAGCACCATTACAGCAACAATTGCTCAGCAACAGTCCGGCCGCAGTAAAAGCGGCAAAATGTTTAGCCTTGGCTATTGACCAACAGCCACTCAATGCCGCCACACGCAGCCATACCATTACCGAAATTGCGCAAATCCGCGTGTCTGCGGAAGGCCAAGAAGGTTTAACGGCGTTCCTAGAAAAACGAACGCCTGCCTGGATAAAAGGATAACCCATGTTGCAAAAATTGCTGATCGCCAACCGTGGCGAAATTGCTTGTCGAATCATCCGCACAGCACGGCAAATGGGTATTCGCACTGTCGCTGTCTATTCAGCGGCTGATGCCAACGCCCAACACGTTCAATTAGCCGATGAAAGCGTCTACATTGGCCCAGCACCCAGCAGTGAGAGCTATTTGGTGATTGAGCGGATCATTGCAGCGGCTAAAAGTACCGGCGCCGATGCCATTCATCCAGGCTATGGCTTTTTATCAGAAAACGAACGCTTTGCCGAAGCCTGCGGCAAAAATGACCTGATTTTTGTTGGCCCCCCGATCAGCGCAATTGCTGCCATGGGCTCCAAGAGTGCCGCCAAAGCCATCATGAGTGAGGCCGAAGTTCCGTTGGTGCCGGGCTACCATGGCGATGATCAGGATCCAGCCACATTGCTTGCTGAAGCTGAGAAGATCGGCTTCCCGGTGCTGCTTAAAGCAGCTTATGGCGGCGGTGGTAAAGGTATGCGCGTGGTCACTCACAGCGCCGAGTTTGATGCCGCGTTGCAGTCGGCCAAGCGCGAAGCGCAAGCCGCCTTTAGCAACGCTAAAATGCTGCTCGAAAAATACCTCGGTAATCCACGTCACGTTGAGATCCAAGTGTTCTGCGACCAGCATGGCAATGCAGTATACCTGTCAGAGCGTGATTGCTCAGTGCAGCGGCGCCATCAAAAAGTCATTGAAGAAGCACCGGCACCATCGATCAGCGAATTCACCCGTAAAGCCATGGGTGAAGCGGCAGTAAGAGCCGCCCAAGCAATCAACTATGAAGGTGCTGGCACGGTTGAGTTTCTGCTCGATACCGACAGCAAGTTTTACTTCATGGAAATGAACACCCGCTTGCAGGTAGAACACCCGGTCACCGAAATGATCACCGGCCAAGATTTAGTCGCATGGCAATTATTAGTTGCGAGTGGCGAGCCATTGCCGTTAACGCAAGACCAGATTCAGCTGCATGGCCACGCCTTTGAAGCACGGATTTATGCCGAAGATCCTGCCAACGAGTTTTTGCCGAGCACCGGCCCACTCACGATCTTGCGTACGCCGCAACCATCGGCCCAGGTGCGCATTGATAGCGGTGTCATTGAAGGCGATGAAGTGAGCGCCTATTACGACCCGATGATTGCTAAGTTGATCGTTTGGGGGAGTAACCGCACCGAAGCATTACGCCGCTTGGTGACCGCCCTGAATGATTTCCGCGTAGCCGGCGTGCGTACCAACGTTGATTTTCTGCGCAGCATTGCCAACCATCCACAATTTCAACGGGCCGAACTGAGTACCCGCTTTATTGAGCGTCATGAACCGGATCTATTTGCCGATACCAGTGCCTTAGCCGACGATTACGCCACCATTGCCGCCTTAGCTGAATTAGTCCAAAGCCAACACAACCAGCACGCCTGGTTTGCTAACCCCGGCTTACAGATCAATCAGCCAGCGCAGTTCACCCTGACCTTGCAGCGTGAGGGTGAACCTTATGCGGTTACCTTGACCGCCCATGGCGATGGCTGGCAACGACTCCCTGATCAGCGCGTGTGGCGAGCCAGTTGGCAACAAGACCGCTTCCGTATCCAATGTAATGAGCATAGCTTTTTCGCCCATGTGTTAGATGCTGGTGACGACCTTACCGTGATGACTGAAGCGGCCAGCATTCGCCTGCAGCGCTATGATGTGTTGCTAGAGCTGCAACAGGAACATACCAGTGGCGGTATGGTGGCACCCATGAATGGCACTGTGGTAGCCGTTCTGGTGGACCAGGGTGCGCAAGTCAGTGAAGGCCAGCCGTTACTGGTGATGGAAGCCATGAAGATGGAATACACTATCCGCGCTAGTCATGCTGGCACGGTGGAGCAAATTTTCTATCAAAGCGGCGAATTAGTCAGCGATGGTGCCGAACTGGTTCGGCTTAGCGTGAGCGAGTAAGGAACAGTAACTATGGCATTGCCAGAGCAGGTTAAAATTGTTGAAGTGGGTCCACGCGACGGTCTGCAGAACGAAACTGCGGTTCCCACAGCAGCTAAAATAGCGTTAGTAGAAGCGCTTGCCGCCGCCGGTTTGGGCTACCTGGAAACAGGCGCCTTTGTCAGCCCTAAATGGGTGCCGCAAATGGCAGATAGTAGCGCAGTATTCGCTGGTATTAACCGTCAAGCAGGTGTCACCTACGCAGCCCTTGCTCCCAACCTACAAGGCTTTGAGGCAGCTATGGCGGCCGGTGCCGATGAAGTAGCCATTTTTGCCGCGGCGTCAGAGGCCTTTAGCCAGAAAAACATCAATTGCAGCATTGCCGAAAGTTATGATCGCTTCGCTCCGGTCATCGCCGCTGCGCAGGCTCGCAATATTCGTGTTCGTGGTTATGTCAGCTGTGTCTTGGGTTGTCCTTATCAAGGTGAGGTTAGTGAGCAGCATGTAGCGCAAGTAGCGGCACAATTAGCGGCTATGGGCTGCTACCAAAT